>JBOIFQ010000203.1:0-5628 GCA_050741655.1 Burkholderiales bacterium
GCGCCGCGGGACAAACGCCTTTGGTGTCAACATCAGGACCGTTTTGCGCGGTCGAGTACTTGGAAACGACTTGCGGACGGCCGGTCTTCATGTCAACGTGGGTTGCCCAGTTGACTTTCGGATCATATTTCTCGGCCACCAGCAGGGCCCCGCTCACACGATCCAGCGTATAGCCGAAGCCGTTGCGGTCGAAGTGCACCAGCGCTTTGGTCTGTTTGCCATGCACCGGGATGTCAGCCAGGATCATCTCATTGATGCCGTCGAAATCCCACTCATCATACGGCGTCATTTGATAAACCCATTTGGCCTTGCCGGTATCCACGTCGCGCGCAAAAATGGTCATCGACCATTTGTTGTCGCCGGGACGCTGTGCCGGGTTCCAAGTGCTGGGGTTGCCGGATCCGTAGTACATCAGGTTCAGGCTGGAGTCATAACCAAACCAGCCCCAGGTGGTGCCGCCGCCAATTTTCCACTGATCGCCTTTCCAGGTTTTCAGGGAAGAATCCTTGCCGACCGGCGCCATGCGGCCATCGGTCCAGGTCATGGTCTTGTCGGGATCCACCAGCAGCTGGTCATCGGGACCCACGCTGTAGCCCTTCCACACCTGTTTACCGCTGTTGATGTCATAAGCCGCCACGAAACCCTGCACGCCGAACTCACCGCCGGAAATACCGGTCACGACTTTGTCTTTGAAGATATAAGGCGCGTTGGTGTTGGTTTGGCCGACTTTCGGGTTGCCGTTCTTGATTGACCATACCACCTTGCCGCTCTTCGCATCCAGGGCCACCAGGGTGGTGTCAGCCTGTTGCAGGAAGATCTTGCCTTCGGCATAGGCCAGACCGCGGTTCACCGTGTCGCAGCACATCACGGGAATCACGCTCGGGTCTTGCTTGGGCTCATACTTCCAGTTGATGGTTTGATCGGCCAGATTGATCGAAAATACCTTGTTGGGGAACGCAGAGTGGATGAACAGCGTGTCGCCGATCACCAACGGGCCGCCTTCATGACCGCGCAGCACGCCGGTCGAGAACGTCCAGGCCACTTTCATGCTTTTCACATTGCCCGCGTTGATTTGCTTCAGATCGCTGTGACGCCACTGATAGTAGTTGCCGTTGGCATGCGCCCAGTTTTTTGAATCTTTCTGGAGCGCAGCCGAATCGGAATTGGCCAACGCCAGGCCCGGTACTGCCAGAGCCAGCGCCGCCAATACCAACGGCAGCCGTTTCACTTGCGGTTTAATCGTCATAACAACTTCCTCCTTAAGCTAGAATAAAAGCACGGTATTATTGACTACGACCCCTAAATAAAGATGAGCTGTAATTGACTTGCATGCTTTGCTTTTATAGGGAAAAGGTAACGCGTAACATTACCTTCCACCACTATAGCACATAGCATGCCTGATGCAAGAATCAGTCAATGGCTTAGCGGCTGGATTTTTTTTCTTTTAAATACAACATAATAAAAAACACGCGCGCGCTTGCCGCATGTGTCAGAAATGAATCTTGCGCGGGAGCGGATTAACACCTTGTGTCAGAAATGAAATCGTCAATCTGGAGCTGCCCCCATGGAAAGAAAACCCGAGCAGGTTTATAGCGAACAGGAAATCAAGGCACGGCTGGCCCAAGAGCTGCCGCACTGGTATTACGAGGACGGCTGGATCCGTCGCAAATACCGTACCGGAAGCTGGAAAGGCACGCTGATGGTAGTGAATACCGTCGGCCATCTGGCCGAAGCCGCGTGGCATCATCCCGATCTTACGGTTTCCTATGCTTTTGTGATTGTGAAATTAGTCAATCACGCGGCCAAGGGCATCACCGACAAGGATTTCACGCTGGCAAAAAAAATAGAAGACGTGATTCAATGGCAGCCGGGCAAGGAAGGCGGCGCGCTGGAAGGAACGCCGAATGAGGATCAACGCTTCAAATACATCAAATACGACGAGTAGACCAAATCTTTCACCCTCTTTCACCGCCAGGGACGCGAAGGACGCAAAGGAAAACAAAAAAACTTTACCACAGAGAACACAGAGAGCACGGAGAAAAAACTATTTCGCAGTTTCCTCCGTGCTCTCAGTGATCTCCGTGGTTCAAGCTTTTAGGGGTTCTTAGCGTCCTTGGCGGTTAAAGCTTTAAAAAAAACAATTTTGCGCGGTACGTATCCGGGTAGATAGACTGCAATCAGGCAAAGCAGCGCCAGTGATGCCGGAATCCACGCCAAATCGGTGGCGACAGTTTGTAATTGCGCCAGCGCGGGATCGGTGAGCGCCGCGCCCAAGTCGCGCGTTTCTCCCAGCCGGTAATAGAGCAAACCCGTTTCCTGCGCCAGCAGCTTGAGGTAAGACTCGTGCAGCGCCGACAAATGTTCGGCGCCCGGGGCGCTTCCGAGGTAGACGGCCGGTGCGTTTTCGGTTTCCACCATGCCCTCGCCTTTGACGCTGGAGCCGCGCCCCAGACTGTAGTTGTCCGTCTGCTGCACTTCTTGCGCCGACCAGTAACCCAGGGGCTTGCCGTCGGGCGCGGTTTTGGGAATCGGCAGCAGCGTCAGACCGCCGGCGCCGATGATGATGCCCTTGATCTCCCCTGGCTTGCCGAGGAAAGGCGTGCGGTGGCGCGGGTTGATGGGCGGCGCCTCGTGGCCATCGCTGATGAAAACCAGCGCCGGTTTTTGCTTCAACTCGGCCGCGACGCGCAAACCCGAATACAAACCTTTGGCGATTTCGCTGCCGCCGGCCCACGCCATGCGTCCGTCCATGTGCTCGAGGGTACTGGAAATATCGCCGTAATTGGCGCACACCTCGACCGGCGCGAACAGCATAAACGAGCGGTACTCGGTGAAAATACCCAAACCAATCTTGGAGCCGCAGGGCAGCTTGAGCAGGACCTGGCGCAACGCTTGTTTGGCGTGTGCAAGACGGCTCACCGGCTGCCCGGAGGCATCGCGATAATCCTGGGTGTTCATGCTTTGGGTGATATCCAGCACCGCCAGATAGTTGTACGCATTGCGCCGCAAGGCGAGCCCTGGGTGTGTGAGCGCAGCCAACAGCAGCAACGACGCCAACAACAATAGCGAGCGCCGGCCATCACCCCACAGAAAATCTTTCAGGGCACGCAACTTGTTCATGGCAAGCCCAGGCTGAAACCCTTCATGGTGGTCACCGCTCTTTCCTGCCCCGGCGGTTCGTAGCCGGCGCTGTCGGTTTCTTCCACTTCCGGCGCCAGGCGCAGCGCGCGCTCGAGATTGTAGCGGGCGTCCCAGTCGCCGGCCTGGCGGCGCAGCACTTCACGGTAGCTTTCCTTGGCCAGCTCGATGAGCGGCAAAGCCTGCGCTTCCGCCGGCGTGCCGCGCAATGTCAGCGCCTCGCGCAAATGCACATTGGCACTGTTGAATCTGGCCGCGGCGCGCAAATCCTCGTCGCCCTCATTCACTACGCGCTGATACAAGGCGAGTGCTTCTTGCCGCTGGCGCGCGCGCTGCAGCGAATAGGCCTGCGCGAACACCACTTGCGGCGGCAGTTCGCCGTTGAATGCCAGCGCGGTGTCGTTTTCAATCGCGCGGTTCCAGCCCTGAATACGCGCCAACTGCCAGGTTTCCAACGCGGCGCCCGCGCCGAGCAACAAGGCGAGATAAAGCAGCCGGCGCGTGGTGCGGCTCAGCGCCATGATCTGACCTCCAGCAGGCGCGCGCCCAACAACAGCAGCAGCAGCGCCAGCGCCACGCCGTAGCAAATGCCCGCCAGCTCGCGCCGCGGTAATACATCGGTGTAAATATGCGGCAGATTTTCCAGCCGGTTCACATCCTCGATGGCGCGTGCCAGCGCCTCCGGATTTTCCGCTTCATACGCGCGGTACGGCACGCCCACACCGGAAAAAAACTTGTGCAGGAAATGCTCGGGTATGGTGTCGGCGTTTTCTTCCGGCGCGTCCTTGTCGGCCAATAAACCGGGGCTGTTGAAAGAGCGGATGTAAATCCAGTACAGCGCGACCCGATTGCGCTTCATCAGCCGGGTAAGGCGTTCGCGCGTGTCGGTATCGAGCTGCGCGCCGCCGTCGGATACCAGCAAAATCAGGCGCGAACCGGTGTAGGGACGATCGCTGAAATAATCCAGCGCCTCTTCCAGCGCGCGCCCGATATCGGTGTCGGCCAGCCCGCGCCCGCTGCCGGTGGCGGCAATCGCGGCCTGAATCACTTCCTGCTGCTGGGTAAAATCCAGCACCCGCATGGGATAGGTACTGAATACCACCATGCCGAACAAATCCTCGCGGCGGCTGGCGGCGAAATCGGCGAGCAGGCGGCGCGCCACCTTGCCTTTGGAATCCGGCCGGTGGCCGCCGAACGCGGGCGTGTATTCTTCCGGGCGCCGCGACGAAAACAGCGATTCATCCATGCTGCGGCTGCGGTCCAGCAGCACCACGATTTGCGCGCCGCGCCCGATGCGCTCGACTTGCGCCTCGCTGCGGTACAAACCGGCCAGACCCAGAATGATCGCGGCCAGCGCCACGCACGCCGCCAGCCGCAGCAGCCAGTTCAACGCATCCGCCACGCGGTCGCGCGGCAAGGGCTCGAGCCAGGAATAAACCAGCAGGCGATTGCCGCCGGCCAGCAAAGGCAGCAGCGCGAGCGGCAGCAGCACCAGCACCCAGGGCTGAGCGGCACTCATCGCGCGCGTTCCTGATTGCGCCAGTCGCGGCAAAAAGTCAGCAGCCAGTCGAGTTCGCGTGCGCCGCTTTCATTGCCGAAAAACTCGCGCTGCGAAAGCGCGAAAAAATTTTGCGTGGCGTTTTGCAATGCGCCGAAACGCGGATGCGCGCTGAAAAATGCGCCCAGCTGCTCCGCGAACAAGGCTTTGCCCGCGGTTTCATCGAAAGCGCGGTGTACCTGCCGGAAAGCGGCGCGCAGCTGGGCTTCACCGCGCGCCTTGCGCGTGAGCTTTCTGACTTCGCGGTAAGCGCGCGCGAACGGGCGGGCGCGCTGCCACGGCAGCCCAAAATGCAAATAAGCGGCAATCAGCACTGCGCTCAACGCCGCCGCCAGAAAAAAAGCCAGCGCAACCGCATGCGCGAAATACGCAACCGGCGCGGGCGCTTTATCCGGGCGCAGCACATCCAGCCCTTCGCGTGTGAGAATTTCAGCCGGCGTGATGGGCGCCGCGCTGAACAGAAATTCCGGCGCTTTCTGCTGTATGGTTTTATTTTCCCCGGCGAAATGTAAAGTGATAGGCGGCAGCGCCAGGGTTTTTATTTCTTCCGGAGAATTGGTGAGCTGATAGACTGCGGATAGTTCGTAATACGTCGATCTTGAATAATTTTTTTTATTAACCGTGAGGCTGCGTAATTCCAGCCAGGTATTCGTGCGTCCTGTTTTCGGCAGCTTTTCATTTTCCAATGCGTAGGGTTTCGCCACTTCGAAACTCAGCGTGCGCTCTAGCGTATCGCCGATGACATAACCAAACGGGCGCGGATTGCTGACTGCAAAATTCGTGAACGCGGGATCGGCGCAGGCCGCGCGCGCCGCCAGCAGCGCGCAAACAACCAAACATTTATTCCACATGTTCCGGCCCCGAAAAAAAATAATCGCTCAACGCATCGGCCTCAAAACCGCCCGCCAGAAAAAACGCGCGCAATCCATGCT
>JBOIFQ010000204.1:0-3540 GCA_050741655.1 Burkholderiales bacterium
GTCTTAACACCTGGCATCCGGCGGTGGCGAAAAGCGAAATCCTGAGCGGTACCAACAACCAGAAAGGCGCGATGCGCCTGCTGACCCTGCAAGACGGCGGCACCATCAAGGAAAAACTGCTGCGCTACAGCGCCAAAAACAAAAGCATGAAATACGCCATTATCGAAAGCGTGCTGCCGGTGAGCCATTATGAATCCGTCATCCGCGTGAAGCCGGGCAAGAACGGCGGCTCGATGGTCGAATGGTTCGGCAAATTCCAGCGCAAATCGCCGCTCGCCAATCCGCCCGCGGGAGAAGACGATGCCACCGCCAAAAACACCATCACCGCGATATACAAAGCCGGGCTGGAAAACCTGAAGAAGATTGCCGAAGGCGGCTAAACCGCTATTCAATAAACCGTCATGCAAATCTGTTTTATCGGCGGCGGCAACATGGCGCAAGCCATGCTGGGAGGGCTGTTGCAGCAAGGCCAGCCCGCCGCCAGTTTGAGTGTGGTGGAGGTCTCGCCTGAAGCCCGAGAAACTGTCCGGAAGCGCTTTGGCATCACTGCAATTGAAAATCTGCAACCAGGCGCTGCCGATGTTTTCGTTCTCGCGGTCAAGCCGCAGCAGTTGCGCGCAATCGCGCAGCAACTCAGGCCTCTGCTCAAGCAGCAACTACTGATTTCGATCGCCGCCGGCATACGCTGCGGCGATGTTGCGCGCTGGCTGGGCGGCTACAGCCGCATCGTGCGCGTCATGCCCAATACGCCGGCGCTGGTGCGCGCCGGTATTTCCGGCCTATACGCCCTGCCCGCCGTGACGCGGGAGGAAAAACAGCAAGCCGAAACCATACTGGACGCGGTGGGCGCCACTTTGTGGCTGGAGCGTGAAGAACAGATGGATGCGGTGACCGCGGTCTCGGGCAGCGGCCCGGCTTATGTTTTTTATTTTATTGAAACCTTGCAGCAGGCCGCCCAGGAATTGGGTTTTGATGCTGCTCAAGCCAAACAGCTTGCGCTTGCCACTTTTTCCGGCGCGGTGAAATTGGCTCTCGAAGGAGAAGACGTGCAAGTGCTGCGCAGCCGCGTCACCTCCAAGGGCGGCACCACCGAAGCGGCTCTCAAGAGCATGGACAAGGATGGGGTCAAGGACGCGATCAAGCGCGCGATCCATGCGGCGGCGGAGCGCTCGCGCGAGATCGGGGACGAACTCGGCAAGGCGGATTAGCGATGTTCAGTCAGGCATTGCAATTCCTGCTGCAAACCGTATTTGATCTGCTGTCGCTGGCGCTGCTGATGCGCTTTTACATGCAGAGCTTGCGCGTTTCGTTCCGCAACCCGGTCGGCGAATTCATCATCGCGCTCACCGACTGGCTGGCGCGCCCGGCGCGGCGCGTCATCCCGGGGCTGTTCGGACTGGATCTGGCCAGTTTTATTCTGGCCTGGATTCTGCAACTGCTGCTGCTAGTGCTGCTTTACTGGACCCGGGGTTTTGTTTTCGGCAGCGCGCCGGGAATCGCGGCCGGCATTCTGCTCGCGCTGGCGCTGCTGGAAATCATCAGGCTCAGTCTCTATCTCCTGATGTTCGTGGTCATCGTGCAGGTCATGTTCAGCTGGGTGAATCCCTACGCGCCGCTGGCGCCGCTGTTCAACAGCCTGGCGCGGCCGTTCCTGCGCCCGTTCAAGCGCCTTATCCCGCCGATTGGGAATGTGGATTTATCGCCGTTCTTCGTTCTTGTTCTCGCGCAACTTGTGCTCATTCTTATTTCGCAGGGATACCGCGTGATCGCGGGGATGTTTTGATCTGCCCGTGCAGTTCAGCGCTTAACCCGTTCTTTCCAATAACCGAGACGCTGACGCGCCTTACGCATGACCTCGTCACCGGAACGAGGGATGAGTTCGCCTACTTTGTAGGCTCGATAACGCCGTTGGGCTTCTTCGATCCAAAGCTGCTCCACATTCTCATCCGTGGACGAGTCCAGGTCCTCAATGAGAATACGCGCCAGCGTCGTCTTCTCCCTCGAAGTCAACGCCCGCGCTTTCTTTTCCAGTTCTTTAAAGCTAGTGCTCATAAAAAAAGTGTACGCCTGAACTTCAGTTACCACCAACGTGCTTGGTCAGGCGCGCGCTGCTTCATGCGCCTCGCCTACACCAAGGGGTTATGTGTCATTGATGCCCGCTCTTCAGAACTCCTATTTTGTTGAACACCTCTTCAAATATGACGTACTCACGCCCTTTTAGAAAATCCCAATCAATACCCTTGCTCTGAATCTCCGGATCCGCACCGATCTCCATATAGGCGCGATAGTTGCTGAGTTTGAAAAGGGCTTTCTTCGCCTTCTCCAGCAGAGGTACATAGCGTTCGATCTGTAAATCGTTCAGCTTGAATGCAAGATCGTGTGCCAAGTCATTCCGGTGTTTTCTTGGTCCCTGAATGGCCAATACGTCATCAGAATCTATGGCCTTCATGAAATCACGTAGATAGAAAAGGCACACTTCAAACTCGTTCTTGTGCCTGGACAAAACGTCCTCTTCATAAGACTTAAACGGCAATCGTTCGCCGAACACTGTGTCAGCGTAGAACACCTTGATGGGCTTGACGATGAGGCTCTTGACCAATTCAAACGCGACCAGAATCAAGCCAGCATAGGCGAGTGCATAAGCTAGATCTTCCCCTTTCAACGCGCCGACCTTGCCCATCTGCTGCTTACCTCACCTTGACGCATAACGTTCCCGTTCAGCGGCGCGCCGCTTGCGGCGCGTCCGTTGCAGCGGGTGGTTGGGCGTGATTCAACCGCAGCTCCGCACACGCTTCGCGCGCGACAAGGAACGCGGACCGAAGGAATACGGCGCAAATCAGCGCGCCAACTACGATGTCCGGCCAAGGCGACAGCGTCACCCATACCGCCCACGCGGCAAGCAATACCGAGACGTTTGCAATGAGATCGTTTCGCGAGCACAGCCAGACCGACCGCATGTTGATGTCCTCGGCACGGTGGCGCCAGAGCAAGGCAAAGCAAACGCCGTTCGCGGCAAGCGCGAGAGCACCCACCGCACCCATTGTCTCGAACGTCGGGACCTGAGGATAAGCGAGCTTGTACACGAGCTGCGCGAAGACGAACGCGCCGAATAGACCCATCACGGCCGCCTTCGCCACAGCGGCCCGCGCTTTCCAGACCGGGCCTCGCGCGACGACGTAGAGACTGAAGCCATAAACGAGGGCGTCGCCCAGCATGTCGAGGGAGTCGGCGAGCAGCGCCACGGACCCCGCGAGCAAGCCAAAAACGAGCTCCACGATAAACATCGCAGCGTTGACGATGAGAACTACACGAAGCGTTACCGCTTGGCGCTCGCGCAGCCGTTCGATGGCGGAAGCCTTGTCGATGCAGCAGTCGTCCATCGTCTCGATCTCGCCCATGCTATGACCTCGGGGCAAGCATGATGATCGCCATGCCTAAAATTGCAACGAAAGAACCCGTGATATCCCAAGTGGTTGGACGCACACCGTCGATGAGCCAGAGCCACATTACGGCAGTAGCTACGTAGACGCCACCATAGGC
>JBOIFQ010000205.1:0-3751 GCA_050741655.1 Burkholderiales bacterium
CTTCCACACACCGGCGAGATTGAGGGCTTCGTAAAAATCGCCTTTCGAGGTGGCGCCATCGCCGCACACCGTGACCGCGACGCGCGGCTGCTGGCGCAATTTGAACGCGGTGGCCACGCCTGCCGCGTAGGTCGCCTGCGTGGCGATAGTGATGGTGACCGGGAAATCCTCGCGCGGCACGCAATAATTGCTGCCTTCTTCGTCGCCCGACCAGTAGCGCAGCAATTCGGTCATGGTGACGCCGCGCAGCAACTGCGCGCCCGATTCGCGGTAAGTCGGCAACAGCACATCATCGGCTTGCATCGCCGCGCCCACCGCGACGCCTATGGCTTCCTGTCCCAATGAGGGCGCATAGGTGCCGATCTGGCCGGTGCGCTGCAAGGCCACCGCCTTGGCGTCGAAAGCGCGCGTCAGACACATGGCGCGATAGAGCGGGATCAGATTGGCCGGGTCGCGCGCGAAATCGGGCAGCGCCTGGGTGGGCTTGCCGTGTGCGTCGAGAAATTGGTAGTAGCGGATTTCAAAACTGGCGGCGACGCTCAAGCTGCTCTCCTGGTTGGTATTGTTCGGTGCGGCGGATGGTTATTTGAGCGTTTCTGTGCGATTTAGTTTACACCTTACTTGATTGACACGGGTGTGAGGCGATGACAGACTGGAAGCCAAAAAAGGAGGCGCACGTGGTGTTCGTTCAATCCCCGCCCGAGCTGGGCAATCAGTATGGCGACGACCGTGTGTTGCGCTCTTATCTGGCGCGCAATCTGCCGGCCGGCATGCTGCGCGACATCGAAACCGGGCTGCTGGAAATGGGCGCGCTCGCCGGCGGCGCGTTCTACCGTTTGCAGCTCGCGGATCGTCTGAACGAGCCGCGGCTCACGCAATGGGATGCGTGGGGCAACCGCGTGGACGAAATCGAAGTCACGCCGCTGTGGCGCGAAGCCGAGCGGCTGGCGGCGACGCGCGGGCTGGTGGCCATCGCTTATGAGCAGAGACACAAGGAATATTCGCGTCTGCATCAGTTCGCGCTGGTATATTTGTTCACACCCTCCACCGACATCTATAACTGCCCGCTGGCGATGACCGACGGCGCGGCGCGCGTGCTGCAGGAATCCGGCAACAAGGTCTTGATGGATCGCGCCTTGCGGCGCCTGACTTCGCGCGACCCCGGCACTTTCTGGACCAGCGGCCAGTGGATGACCGAAAGCACTGGCGGTTCCGACGTCGGGCTTTCCGCAACCCTGGCGCGCTGCGATGACCAGGGACAATGGCGGCTGTACGGCCGCAAATGGTTCACTTCGGCCATCACCGCGCAAATGGCGTTGACGCTGGCGCGCCCCGAAGGCAATCCGCCGGGCGGGCGCGGGCTGGCTTTGTTTTACGTCGAAACGCGCGATGCCCGGGGGAATCCCAATGGCATACTGGTCAACCGCTTGAAAGACAAGCTCGGCACACGCAAGGTGCCGACCGCCGAACTGACGCTGGACGGCACGCCGGCGCAACTGGTGATGGACACCGCCAACGGCATCCGCAATATCGCGCCGCTGCTCAACGTGACGCGCACCTGGAATGCGGTAAGCGCGGCGGCGCTGATGCGCAGGGGGCTGGCGCTGGCGCGCGATTACGCGCAACAACGTGAGGCGTTCGGCGCCAAACTGGCGCAAAAACCGCTGCATGCGGACACGCTGGCGGGATTGCAGGCGGAATTCGAAGGCGCGTTTCATCTGGCTTTTCACACCGCGCTGCTGATGGGGCGCGAGGAAGCGGGTGCGGCGCAAAGCGGCGAAGCAGAATTATTGCGCTTGCTGGTTCCCATCGCCAAGCTCACCACCGCGAAACAATCGGTGGCGGTGCTGTCCGAAATCGTCGAGAGCTTCGGCGGCGCGGGTTATGTCGAGGACACCGGCATACCGCAGTTGTTGCGCGATGCGCAGGTGTTCCCGATCTGGGAAGGCACCACCAACGTATTGTCGCTGGACACGCTGCGCGCGGTGCAGGCCGCGGGCGGACTGGGTTTGCTGCGCCGGGAAATAAGCGGCTGGCTGGAAAAATTAAGCGAACCCAGCCTGAGCGCAGCGGGAGAAGCGGCGAAAAAAGCGCTGGCGCACGCGGACGAATGGCTGAAAAGCGCGAGCAAAATCGGCCAGCCGGCATTGGAAGCCGGCGCGCGGCGTTTCGCGCTGACGCTGGGCCGCGCCATCGAGCTCGCGCTGCTCGCGAATCATGCGCAATGGGCGCTGGCGCAGGAACAGGATAGCCGCAGTGCCGCCGCGGCCAGGCGCTTTTGCGCGGCGGGAGTGGATTTGATTTGCGACATGGACGCGCAGGATGCGCGGCAGCTTGCTCGTGACGAGTGACAAGTGCATAATTCAGTGAAAAGTGAAGGGTGACGAGTGACAAGGTGAAGAGGTAAAGAAGTGAAAAAAGAGCAGCGCATGCAGGGCACGATGATGAACTATCCGCTCACGCTCACGCATATTCTCGAGCGCGCGAGCAAGGTTTTCCCCAAATCGGAAATCGTATCGCGGCTGCCGGACAAATCGCTGCACCGCCAGACTTTTGCTGATTTTTACCGCCGCGCGCGCGCGCTGGGTCTGGCTTTGCAACGCGCCGGGATGCGGCGCGGCGACCGCGTGGGCACGCTGATGTGGAACCATTACGCGCACCACGAAGCGTATTTCGGCATTCCCTGCGCGGGCGGCGTGCTGCACACCTTGAATCTGCGCCTCTATCCCGAGGACATCGCCTATATCGCCAATCACGCCGGCGACCGCTTCCTCATCGTGGACGACGTGCTGCTGCCGCTGTATGAAAAATTCAAGGATCAAACCAAAGTGGAAAAAGTGATCGTGGTGCCTTTGACCGGGCAGCCGGTGGCGCCGGCTTACACCGATTACGAAAAATTTATTTCCGGCGGCGACGCGGGATTCACATATCCCGAACTCGATGAATTCGAAGCGGCGGGAATCTGCTACACCAGCGGCACCACCGGCCGCCCCAAGGGTGTGATGTACACGCACCGCTCGCTGGTGCTGCATGCGCTGGGCTCGGCGCTGAAAAATTCCCTGGGCCTCGCCGAGGGCGACGTGGTGTGTCCGGTGGTGCCCATGTTTCATGTCAACGCCTGGGGTATACCGTTCACCGCCACCATGACCGGCTCCAAGCTGGCGTTTCCCGGGCCGCATCTCGATGCGCAAAATCTGCTGGATCTGTTTCAGAGCGAACAGGTGAGCATGACCGCGGGCGTGCCCACCATCTGGATCGGGATTTTGCAGGCGTTGGAAAAAAATCCTCAAGGCTGGAAACTCACGCCCGGCATGCGCATGATCGTCGGCGGCTCGGCGGCGCCGGAAGCGATGATACGCGCGTTCGATAAATTCAATCTCAACGTGGTGCACGCCTGGGGCATGACCGAGATGTCGCCGCTCGGCACTGTTTGTTTCGTCAAGCGTCATTTACAAGGAGAGGCCGAACGTGGCTATGTTTACCGCGCCAAGCAGGGTCTGCCGGTTCCCTTCGTTGAAGTGCGCGCGATGTCGGAAAACGGCGCCGCGCCGTGGGACAACCAGACCATGGGTGAACTGCAGGTGCGCGGGCCGTGGATTGCGCAAAGCTATTACCGGCTGGAGGAAGAAGCGGATAAATGGACGCCGGATGGTTGGTTCCGCACCGGCGACGTGGTCACGATTGATGCTGAAGGTTATGTGAAGATCACCGACCGCACCAAGGATCTGATCAAGTCGGGCGGCGAATGGAT
>JBOIFQ010000206.1:0-3606 GCA_050741655.1 Burkholderiales bacterium
GCTTCATCCACCCATAAGCCTTCGACTTGGTGAAACATGGGCGAGTGCGTGGCATCGGAATCCACCCGGTAAACACGGCCCGGCGCGATGATTTTAAGCGGCGGCTGGTGGTGTTCCAGGTAATGAATCTGGATCGGTGAAGTATGCGTGCGCAGCAGCCTGCCGTCTTCCAAATAAAACGTGTCGTGCATCGAACGCGCCGGATGATTTTCCGGCTGATTCAGCGCAGTGAAGTTGTAGTAATCGGATTCGATCTCAGGTCCCGCCGCCACCGCGAAACCCATGCTTTTGAATAATTGCTCGACGCGCTCCAGCGTGCGCGTCAGCGGATGCAGGCCGCCCATGCCCGCGCCGCGGCCGGGCAGCGTGACATCCAGCGCGTCCTGCGCCAACTGCGCTGCCAGTTTTTGCAATTGCAGTTGCCGGCGCCGCGCTTCCAGCGCCGCTTCTAGGGTTTCCTTGGCTTGATTGATGCGGCTGCCGGCGGCGGGACGTTCTGCGGCGGAAAGTGTGCCCAGGCCTTTCAATAACTCGGTGAGCGCGCCCGATTTGCCAAGATAGCGCGCCTTGGCCTGCTCCAGTTCCGCGGCGTCTTCGATCGCGGCAAAACGAGCCAGGGCTTCTTCGAGAAGGGCATCCAGATTTTTCATGCCGCAAGAATGGGAAGAAGGCCAGTTGGCCTTCTTCCCTGCGTAAATTTAAGTGCCGAGGCCGGCTTTCGCCTGCTCGGCGATTTTGGCGAACGCCGGCTTGTCGGACACCGCGAGATCCGCCAGTATTTTACGATCCACTTCAATCGCGGCTTTCTTCAAACCGCTCATGAAGCGGCTGTAAGTCAGGCCGTGTTCACGCGCCGCTGCGTTGATGCGTGCAATCCACAATGCGCGAAACTCGCGCTTGCGCACGCGGCGGTCGCGGTAGGCATACTGCCCGGCTTTCATCACCGCTTCCTTGGCTATGCGGTAAACATTCTTGCGGCGGCCGCGGAAACCCTGGGCTTGCGAGAATAATTTTTTGTGGCGGGCCTTGGCCGTTACACCACGTTTGATTCTGGGCATGGCGGCTCTCCTTAAGCGTAGGGCAACATGGCGCGCACCGACGCCTCGTTGGTGGAATGCACGCCGGTGGAACCGCGCAACTGGCGCTTGTTCTTGGTGGTCTTCTTGGTAAGAATGTGGCGTTTGAACGCTTGCGAGCGTTTGATATTGCCGCTGCCGCGCACCTTGAAGCGCTTTTTGGCGCCACGCTTGGTTTTCATCTTGGGCATGATTGCTCCTGTTTTAGCTTAGCGCCGGGTGGTTTCTGGCAGAAACACTTGTTGACCCGGACACTACTTGTTTAAAACCGTGAAACGTGAAAAGCAATTGCTTTCACTTGTTCACTTATTCACCTGCTCACTCGTTCACTTCTTTTTCGGCGACAGCACCATCACCATCTGCCGCCCTTCCATCCGGGGAAACTGTTCGACCACGCCGTGGCTGTCGAGATCGCCTTTCACGCGCTCCAGCAGCCTTATGCCGAATTCCTGGTGCGCCATTTCGCGGCCGCGGAAGCGCAAGGTCACCTTGGTTTTATCGCCTTCTTCCAGAAAACGGATGAGGTTGCGCAATTTGATCTGGTAATCGCCTTCGCTGGTGCCGGGGCGGAATTTGATTTCCTTGACCTGGATCTGCTTCTGCTTGAGCTTGGCTTCGTGGCGCTTCTTGGCTTCGCGGTATTTGAATTTGCCGAAATCCATCAAGCGGCATACCGGCGGTTTCGCCAACGGCGCGATTTCCACCAGATCAGTCTGCGCTTCTTCCGCCATGGCATTGGCGGCGGCCAAACTCACCACGCCAACCTGCTCACCTTTAATCCCTATCAAACGGATTTCCGGCGCATTGATTTCACCGTTGATCCGCAGTTCTTTTTCCTGGGCGATACGTCCTCCAATAAAATTAAAGTGAGGAGTAAAGAGTGAAAAGTGAAGAGTAAACCCCTCACCCCTGACCCCTTACCCCTCACCGACTATACCGCGCTACCCTTATGAGAAGTCTCGGATTGAAGCCGTTGTGCAAACGCTTCCAGAGACATCTGACCCAGGTCTTGCCCGGATCGGGTACGCACGGCAACCTTTTGCGCCGCCACTTCCTTGTCACCGACGATGACCTGGTAGGGCAGCTTTTGCAAACTATGTTCTCGAATTTTATAGGTTATCTTCTCATTTCTCAAGTCGCATTCGACCCTGAAACCGGCTTTTTCAAGCTCTTTGCATACTTTTTGGGCATAAACCGCCTGCCCTTGTGAAATATTGAGCACCACCGCCTGCACCGGCGCCAGCCATAAGGGCAGCGCTCCGGCATGGTGTTCCAGCAAAATGCCTATGAAGCGTTCCATCGAACCCAGCACCGCCCGGTGCAGCATCACCGGCACTTGCCGGCCGCTGTGCTCGTCCACGTATTCCGCGCCCAGGCTGCCGGGCATGGAAAAATCCAGTTGCACGGTGCCGCATTGCCACACCCGGCCCAGGCAATCCTTGAGCGAAAATTCTATTTTCGGGCCATAGAAAGCGCCTTCGCCGGGCTGCAGTTCCCATTGCAGTTGTTTGCCGTTGAGCGCGGCTTCCAGTGCTTTTTCCGCTTTGTCCCACAACTCCTCGGCGCCCACGCGCTTGGGCGGGCGGGTGGAGAGCTTGACCAGAATTTCGGTGAAGCCGAAATCGGCGTACACCTGTTGCAGCAGATCGATGAAATTCGAGACTTCGTCCTGAATCTGCGCTTCGGTGCAGAAGATATGCGCATCGTCCTGGGTAAATGCGCGCACCCGCATCAGCCCGTGCAGCGCGCCGGAAGGCTCGTTGCGATGGCAGGAACCGAATTCCGCCAGGCGCAGCGGCAAATCACGGTAGCTTTTGAGTCCCTGATTGAAAATCTGCACATGCCCCGGGCAGTTCATGGGTTTCACCGCGTAATCGCGTTTTTCCGATTCGGTGGTGAACATGTTCTCGTGGAACATTTCCCAATGTCCGGATTTTTCCCACAGGCTGCGGTCGAGAATTTGCGGGCAGCGCACTTCCTGATAGCCTTTTTCGCTCAGCACGCGCCGCAGGTATTGCTCGATCTGCTGCCAGATGGTCCAGCCCTTGGGGTGCCAGAACACCATACCGGGCGCTTCATCCTGGGTGTGGAACAGATCGAGCTGTCTTCCGAGCTTGCGGTGATCGCGTTTTTCCGCTTCCTCAAGCCGGTGCAGATACGCATCCTGCTCTTCTTTTTTGGTCCAGGCGGTGCCGTAAATCCGCTGCAGCATTTCGTTGCGCGAATCGCCGCGCCAATAAGCGCCCGCCACGCGCATCAGCTTGAACACCTTGAGCTTGCCGGTGGAAGGCACATGCGGCCCGCGGCAAAGGTCTATGAAATTGTCCTGCCCATAGAGCGAAATCTGCTCGCCGGCGGGAATCGCGGCGATGATTTCCGCCTTATAGTGCTCGCCCAGGTTTTTGAAAAACGCCACCGCCTCGTCGCGCGCCATCACCTGGCGTTTTACCGCAAGATCGCGCCTGGCGATCTCAAGCATGCGTTTTTCTATCGCCAGCAAATCTTCCGGCGTGAATGGGCGCTTATAGGA
>JBOIFQ010000207.1:0-8764 GCA_050741655.1 Burkholderiales bacterium
TTTTTCCTCCTGTGCCTGTTTTTTTGCGCGGGTGCATTCGCGGCGAAAAACCTGCCGCTGGAAAAAATAAAACTGCCGCCGGGGTTTTCCATCGGCGTTTACGCCGAAGTGCCCGGCGCACGCTTGCTGACGCTGGGCGCGAACGGCACGGTGTTCGCCGGCACTTTCCGCGAAGGCAAAGTCTATGCCGTGACCCGCGAGCGCAAGGTTTACGTCATCGCCGAAGATCTCAATGTGCCGAACGGCGTGGCGTTCCGCGACGGCGCTTTATATGTTGCGGAAATCAGCCGCATCCTGCGCTACGACAATATCGAATCCAGTTTCACCAGCCCGCCGGATCCCAAAGTGATCAGCGATCAGTTTCCCGGCGATTTTCACCACGGCTGGAAATTCATCGCCTTCGGTCCGGATGACCTGCTCTACGTTCCGGTCGGCGCGCCGTGCAATGTCTGCGAACCGAAAGACCGCTACGCGCTGATTGCGCGCATCAAACCCGACGGCAGCGGCTACGAAGTATTTGCGCGCGGCGTGCGCAATTCGGTGGGTTTCGACTGGCATCCACGAACAAAAGAATTATGGTTCACCGACAACGGGCGCGACTGGCTGGGAGATGATCTGCCAGCGGACGAATTGAATCATGCCCCGAAACCCGGCCTACACTTCGGTTTTCCCTATTGCAACCAGGGCGACATGCCGGACCCCGAATTCGGAAAAAAACGCGCGTGCTCCGAATTCACCGCGCCCGTGCTGAAAACCGGCGCGCATGTCGCCGGTTTGGGAATGCGCTTCTATACGGGGAAAATGTTCCCGCCGGAATACCAAAACCGCATTTTCCTCGCGCAACACGGCTCGTGGAACCGCAGCCAGAAATCCGGCTACCGCGTGATGATGGTCACGCTCAATAATCACCAGCCGCCCAAGTACGAAGTGTTCGCGCAAGGCTGGCTGCAGGGAGAAAGCAATTGGGGCCGGCCGGTGGATGTGCTGGTGATGCCCGATGGCGCGCTACTGGTTTCCGACGATCAGGCCGGAGTGATTTACCGCATCAGTTATTCAGCGCCCAATTAACCGCTTTACGCGCCATGCGTTTTGCGGCTGTCGGCAGGCGCCTGCGCGCGCTCGAACATGCCGTAATCGCGCATCACTCCCGCCACGCGCCACGGCCAGCGCGCACTGGCACGCCGTTGTCTCGATTGGACCGAGCGGCGTCATCATCTGGCGGGCACTCTCGGTACAGCACTATTCGAGCGCTTGGAAGTGCTTCACTGGTTGCACAGAGATCGTCAGACGCGCGCGGTGCGTCTGACAGAGGTGGGCATGGTCAAATTGCGACAGTGGCTGGATCTTGACTGCCGGGCGCTCGCGAATCCTCCCCCACCCGGTTCGGATTCCAGTGACACCATTTCCCCCGCCACCTTGGTGTAGCGTTTGATGCGCCCGACCGGTCACGAAACCGCCCGCAACGCTGCTAAGCCCCCGGCGCACGATAGGCAACAGACTTCTTGCACGCCGCGTCAATCTCTTCAGGTGTAATAAGCGGAGTGGTTGACACTCGGGCGGATCCTTTCGAGTTGACCACCAGACTGATCGCTGCGGCAGCGCTCGCATCGGGCACATCCATGATCGCAAAAACGTCGGGCTCGCCAAAAGCAAAATAGAACGCTTCCAGCTTCCCGCCCATTCCCTGGATCATCTGTGCCACTGCCGCTTTCCGATTTGAACCGCCTTCCTTGAGCAGCCCCTTCGTTCCTTCCAACGTGTATGACGCTTTGATAAGGTACTTAGCCATGGGACACCTCCTGGTTTGATCTCCTGGTCATGTTTCTCGCTTCCTACCCGAGACGCTGGGCAAAAAGATAACACGCACCATGATAACAATTGGCGGTTTGTGATTCCAGCCTCACTCTGTTACCCGCGCGGCTGGAAGTACGGCGTGTCGGTGGGTGAAGTACCGGAGGCGCCACTGGCTAAGGGCGACAAGATACTGCAGTGGGACAGTGTACAAGGTGTGCGGGTACGCAAGTAGGGGCACGAGCCCCAGGCGAAGAACGATCGCAGCAATCGCGAACACTGCCCATCATTACTGGACGTTCCGGTCCAACAGCACCGAGCGTCTCAAGCGATACGCTGGTACCGACGTTTTAATACCGATACTGATCCGCCTTGTACGGCCCATGCTTGGCCACGCCGATGTATTTGGCCTGTTCATCGGTCAGTTCCGTCAACTGGGCATTCAGTTTCTTCAGTTGCAGCCTGGCCACTTTCTCGTCCAGGTGCTTGGGCAGCACGTAGACGCCGATCGGATACTTCTTGGTGTTGGTGTAGAGCTCGATCTGAGCAATGATCTGATTGGCGAAGGACGAAGACATGACATAGCTCGGATGGCCGGTACCGCAACCCAGGTTCACCAGCCGCCCCTCGGCGAGCAAGATGATGCGCTTGCCGTCCGGAAAAATGACGTGATCTACTTGCGGCTTGATGTTCTCCCATTTGTATTTCCTCAGGCTGGCGACGTCGATTTCGTTGTCGAAGTGGCCGATGTTGCAGACGATCGCCTGGTTCTTCATTTTCTTCATGTGCGCGTGGGTTAGCACTTGATAATTGCCGGTAGCGGTGACGAAGATGTCGGCCTTGTCAGCCGCATAGTCCATGGTGACGACGCGATAGCCTTCCATGGCGGCCTGCAGAGCGCAGATAGGATCAATCTCGGTGACCCAGACCTGGGCTGACAGCGCACGCAATGCCTGGGCGGAACCCTTGCCGACATCGCCATAGCCTGCGACCACCGCGACCTTGCCGGCGACCATGACGTCGGTGGCACGCTTGATGCCGTCCACCAGCGATTCACGGCAGCCGTAGAGGTTGTCGAACTTCGACTTGGTGACGGAATTGTTGACGTTGATGGCGGGGAAAGCGAGCCTGCCTTCCTTGTGCATCTGGTACAGGCGATGCACGCCGGTGGTGGTTTCTTCGCTGACACCGATAATCTGCTTCAGGCGCTTGGAGTACCAGATGGAGTCGCTCTTCAATTTAGCCTTGATGGCGGCGAAGAGGAATTCCTCTTCTTCGCTCCCCGGTTTGGCGATCACCGATGCGTCTTTCTCGGCGCGGGTGCCCAGATGCAGGAGCAGAGTGGCGTCGCCGCCGTCATCGAGAATCATATTGGAATAAACGGGTTTGCCACCGGGCGCGGACGGCCATTCGAAGATCTTGTGGGTGTAGTCCCAATAGTCTTTCAGGGATTCGCCCTTGACGGCGAAGACGGCGGTGCCGCCGGTGGCAATGGCCGCTGCGGCGTGGTCCTGGGTGGAGTAGATATTGCACGAGGCCCAGCGCACATCGGCGCCGAGAGCTTTCAGGGTCTCGATCAGCACCGCGGTCTGAATGGTCATGTGCAAGGAGCCGGTGATGCGCGCCCCTTTCAAAGGCTTGCTGGCGGCATATTCCTCGCGGATAGCCATGAGACCCGGCATTTCGGTCTCGGCAATGGCGATTTCCTTGCGGCCAAAATCCGCCAAGCCAATGTCGGCGACTACATAGTCGGTCTTGCTATTCGTTTTCATTACAGCACTCATGAAATTCTCCATTCAAAAGAAAATTGAATGGGCGCGGTATGGAATTGACCCCGCGTACCGGGCCTGGCGTCACTCGAGTGACACTGCAGCGCCCCCCCGATACGCAGGGCATGATCTGATCTAGGCGTCAGCCATTGCTTTTTTCCTGCCCTTAACCATAGTCCCCATTCCGGCCGCATCACGCAGGCCTGCGGCGCGATCAGTTTTTTCCCAGGTGAAGTCTTTGTCCTCGCGGCCGAAATGGCCGTAAGAAGCGGTCTTCTCGTAAATCGGCCGCACCAAATCCAGCATCTGCCGCAGTCCATAGGGGGTGAGGTCGAAATGCTCGCGCACCAACTTGGTCAGGCGTTCGTTCGATACCTTGCCGGTGCCAAAGGTTTCCACGCTGATCGACGTAGGCTCAGCGACGCCGATCGCATACGATACCTGAACTTCGCAGCGATTGGCGAGCCCTGCCGCCACGATATTCTTGGCCACATAACGCGCGGCGTAAGCGGCCGAGCGATCGACCTTGGAGGGATCCTTGCCCGAGAAAGCACCGCCGCCGTGCCGCGCCATGCCGCCATATGTGTCGACGATGATCTTGCGCCCAGTCACGCCGCAATCGCCCACCGGCCCGCCGATCACGAAACGGCCGGTCGGGTTGATGTGGTAACGGGTATTCCTGTCGATCCACTCCTTCGGCAGGATCGGCTTGATGATTTCCTCCATCACGCCTTCGGTCAGCTTCTTCTGGGAGACATCAGGGTGGTGCTGGGTGGAAAGCACCACGGCCTCGATACTCACCGGTCTGTCGTCTGCGTAGCGGAAGGTGATCTGGCTCTTGGCGTCGGGCCTCAGCCACGGCAGCTTGCCGTTCTTGCGCATCGCGGCTTGACGCGCCACTAGGTGATGGGCGTAAGCGATCGGGGCGGGCATCAGAGTTTCGGTTTCATCGCTGGCGTAGCCGAACATCAGTCCCTGGTCGCCGGCGCCCTGGCTTTTCTCGTCTTTGCGATCAACGCCCATGGCGATATCGGACGATTGCTTGCCGATGGCGTTGAGCACGGCGCAGGAGGCGCCGTCGAAGCCGATTTCCGAACTGTTGTAGCCGATTTTCAGCACCGTGCGGCGCACGATTTCTTCGACTTCTATCTGTGCGCTCGTTGTCACTTCACCGGCAACCACCACGAAACCCGTTTTCACCAAGGTCTCCACCGCCACGCGGGCGCGCTTGTCCTGCTTGATGATGGCATCGAGCACCGCATCGGAAATCTGATCGGCAACCTTGTCGGGGTGGCCTTCCGAGACGGACTCCGAAGTAAACAAATATGAATTTTTCATGTCAATTATCCTAATCTATAAGTCCCATAAAAGGGTGGTCAAGCAGCCTATGGACGCGGTGCCTTTCGGCTGCCGGTTTCAGTTCAGGTCGAGGGTTCGAGCGACATACCGAAACTCTCGACGAAGCGCTGCTCAAACTCTTGCTGCGTGAAACGATGATTTTGTGTGCCGCGCGATTCGATTTTGATCGCCCCCATGAGCGAGGCTATCCGCCCCGTTTCCTCCCACGGCAAGCCGTGCAGCAGGCCGTGGATGAGACCGGCGCGGTACGCGTCGCCGCAGCCGGTCGGGTCAGCGACCGCACGCGGCCTGGCACTTGGGATCGCTAGCGTACGGCCGCTCTCGTGAATCACCGACCCTTCCCCGCCCCGCGTCACGATCAGCCCCTGCACCTGCCTGCTCACATCATTCTCGGACCAGCCGGTTTTCTGCTGCATGAGTTTCCACTCATAGTCGTTGACGCTGACCCAGGTTGCCTGTTTGACGAAGGTCTGCAACTCCTCGCCCGTAAACATGGGTAAGCCCTGTCCCGGGTCGAAAATGAACGGGATTTCAGCGTCGGCAAATTGCGCCGCATGCTCGATCATGCCTTGGCGCCCATCCGGTGACACTATACCTATGCTAATCCGGCGGGCGTCGGCCACACGATTCAAGTGGGCGTGTTGCATGGCGCCGGGATGAAACGCCGTAACCTGATTATTGTCAAGATCGGTGGTGATAAACCCTTGCGCGGTATGCTCGCTGTCCACGATTTTGATGTAATCCTCCGCCACGCCGCATTTCCGCATCCATTCCGCATAGGGCGCGAAATCGCGTCCCACCGTTGCCATCGGATAGCCTTCGCTCCCTAGCAAATGCAGGTTGTAGGCAATATTTCCCGCGCAGCCACCGAATTCGCGGCGCATTTCCGGGACCAGAAAGCAGACGTTCAGGATGTGGATTTGCTCGGGCAGAATGTGCGCCTTGAAGCGGTCCGGGAACGACATGATCGTGTCGTAGGCCATGGAACCGCAGATCAGTGCGGCGCCCGGTTGTACATTGTGACTATTTTTCATCGTCCCGATTCCAGCAGCTCGCCGCGAGTACCGATCAGCCGCAACCGCGTGCAAGAAGTAAAATTGGCGCTTGGCCCGACCTGAAGCCAGGCGCGCAGTCTATCAGAGCCAGTGAGTCAAATCCCGATTTCACGCCGCCGCCTGCGCGGCCACCAGCTGCAGCGCGAAATAATCGGTTTTGCCGTTGCCTAATAACGGCAGCTCTTTCACCTGCACGATTTTGCGCGCCACCGCCAAATCCTGCGCGCCGAGTTGTTTCGCCGCCGCGTGCAACTGCATGCGGTTCAATCCGCTATCGGTGGTGAACAACATGGTGGATTCGCCGCTCTCGGGCACCACATGGATGACGGCGGCGTGCTGGTGCTGAGGCGAAGCGCAGCGCGCGATCTTCTCCACCATCTCCAGCGACACCATTTCTCCCGCCACCTTGGCGAAGCGTTTGATGCGTCCGACCACGGTCACGAAACCATCCGCATCGATCTCCACCACATCGCCGGTATTGTACCAATGCGGCCCGAATTTGGAAGCCAGCATCTGCAACTCTCCGGGCTGCTCCTGCAGATAATAACCTCGCATCAAATTAGGCCCGCGCACGCGCAACAGACCGCCGTGCTCTATGCCCGTTACTTTCTGCAGACGGTATTCCATCCCCGGCACAAAGCGCCCGACCGTGCCCTGGCGGTAAGAATTATTGCTGTTGACCGCGATTACCGGCGCGCATTCGGTGGCGCCGTAGCCTTCCATGATGCGCACGCCAAATTTATCCAGCCACAGCTCCGCCACTTCTTCGCTTAATTTTTCCGCGCCAGAAATCACATAACGCAGGCTGGCAAAATCTTGCGGCTGCGCGGCTTTGGCATATTCGCCAAGAAAAGTGCTGGTGCCGAACAGGAAAGTCGAACCATGGGTGCGTGCGAGTTCCGGAATGGTGCGGTAATGCAAGGGCGAAACGTACAGGAACACATGCGCGCCGCCGAACAAGGGGAGCAGCGTGCAGGCGGTGAGGCCATAGGAATGATAAATCGGCAGCGCGTTGAGAAATCTGTCCTCCGGCACCACATCCACCACCGCGCGGATCTGCGCGATATTGGACAACAGCGCCTTGTGACTCAGCGCCACACCCTTGGGTTTGCCTTCCGAACCCGAAGTATAAAGTACGACCGCTGTTGCATTCGAGTCTCCGGCGCGCAGCGCGTAGCTCGGCCGCCACAGCGCGCGCAGCAGCCACAGCTTGTCAAAAAAAGTGAAATCCTTGCGCCAGTCCTCCATATATATCAGCTTCACACCGGCGAGGTTTTGCACCAGTGCCTGCAGTTTGGCCGTTTCCAGAAATTCGCGCGAAGTAATCACCGTGCGGATCGCGGCCGCCGCGCACGCGCCGCGCACTGCTTCGGCGCCCGAACTGTAGTTGAGCATGGCTGGAACCCGGCGCATGGCGCTCAAGCCCAAGAGCAGGCCCACCGTGGCGGCAAGATTGGGCAGCAGCACGCCGACGATTTCGCGTTCCCGGCTCATCCGGCAAGCCAGCCGCCCGAGGGCGAGGCTGGTCTTCAGCAACTGGCCGTAGCTTTGCTCCCCTTTAATGTCCTGAAGGATGCGGCGCGCGCGGCCATACGTTTTGGCCGCATCGAGAAAAGCCTCGAAAAGTGTCTTTGGCAGGGAATCAAAGGCCGGGTTTTGCATCTGGCTAGCTGCCGGGAGCCGCAAGCGCACGCGCCGCGGCCCGTGGCCCCGGCCCAAAACCACTCGATTTGGAAAGGAAAATAATCATGTAACCCTGCAAGTTTAAAGCATTTTATAGCAAAAACACAGAAGCGGGACTGCTATCGTCCGATATTGCCGGATGACCCAACCAAGCCCAATAAATCAAAATCTATCAATTTGTTAGATTTGATTTTTCACGTAGCATCACCTTAAATGAGATTGCTGTGCCCAGAAAACCAAAAAACCACAGAAATATAAAGTAACTACCGGCATCCCTTAACCCCTTTACCGGAGAGTCGTATCATGGACATGAATGTGCCCCAAGCCGTATTGCAGATTCCCGAAAGTCATGTGTTGCGCCTACCCATCGTCGGAGACGAGCCGCTGCCTTTATCGCCGCAGCTTCGCGTCCACTTTGACCCGGAACAGCAAGCCATGTGGTCGCGCTGGAGCCCCCAACCGCGGCCCTGCTTCAATCCGCGTTTGCTGGGCGACATCAAGCGCTATTACGATTTTCTCTCGCAGAACGGCGCGGCCATGCCGTCCCCAGACGGCACCTGCGCGGTGGAATACGTGGTGCTCGCTTCCGGCACGCCGGGCATTTTCAATCTCGGCGGCGATCTGGATTTATTCAAACAGCATATCGAGCTGCACGACCGCGAAGGCTTGCTGAAATACGGCCACGCCTGCATCCAGGTGCTGTACCGCAACTATATCGCCCATGATCTGCACGCTACCACCATTTCGCTGGTGCAGGGCGAGTGCCTGGGCGGCGGCTTCGAGGCGGCGCTGTCCAGCGATCTCATCATCGCCGAGAAAAAAGCGCGTTTCGGCTTTCCGGAAATCCTGTTCAACCTGTTCCCCGGAATGGGCGCCTACTCTTTCCTCAAACGCAAGGTCGGCCAGAAAATCACCGAGGAAGTGATTACCAGTGGCAAAATCTACAGCGCCGATGATATGCTGGCGCTGGGAGTGGTGGACGTGGTGGCGGAAGACGGCCAGGGTGAAGCCGAAGTCGCGGCTCTCATCAAGCGCCGGCAGAAATCCCATAACGGACTGGCCTCCCTGTCCTGGGTGCGGCGCCGGGTGGACCAGATTGAGTACGCC
>JBOIFQ010000208.1:0-7652 GCA_050741655.1 Burkholderiales bacterium
GCCAAAACTGCCTGTCATACCTAAGGAGTTAGTGGGATTAGTGGCGGCGATAAGGGTACTGAAAACGACCGAACCGCTGGTGGGAACAGAAGTCGCGAAGTCTGCCGCCACGGTGTGGATGAACACAGGCCCTTGTAGCGCCCCAGAGGAGTCCACGGCTGTCGCCCCTGCCCAGCGCGCGACGGTAAGATTGCCCGCGGCCGGATCGGGTGTGCTGAACGCATCGAACCTGCCGATGCTGATCGACCGAGCCGGGCTAGGGCTTAGGTCGTAAGCAATCAGGCGGCCCGACGCATCCACTGCCACGTTCGAATTTATACCCGAACCCAGTTCACAGATTGGAATAACACCTAAAATTAGTCCGGTGTAGGCAAATGCCGCCGCTTTGCCAATCGAGACGCCAGTCGAGAAGCCGCTAGTCGAGGACGAAAGCAATGCGGGTGCGCCGCTACTCAGGCGGTTTTCGGTCACGATGAAATCCTGCTGCGGAGTAGGCTGAGCAATCTTGTTCGGCCGGCCGTCGGATTCCGCGCCGCCGTTTTGCGCCTGCTCGCTGCCCCCTGGTTTGCCGCCGCGCTTTTGCCCGGTCAGTTGATCGCCCAAGAAGCTGGGCGGGCCTATGAGTTTTTGCGGCTCGGCGTCCAGACCCGATGAATAGAAATAATCAGCCGACCCGAACTGGTATTCCCCTTTGCTATTGGTGTGCGAAATAATGCCGCCGCTGACACCGCCGTACACGCCGTCCTTGGCATTAGGACCGCAGCTGCCCGCGCTGCAAATAAGCAGAGCGTAGTTGGTGCCGCGGATGCCGATGGTGGCGGTGGGTGTTTTCACCGCGTAATTGGTTTTATTGACCTTGCCGATAAGGCCGGTAACCGTTCTAAAACCGCCCTTCAAAAGATTGAAGAAGGCTTTCTCGAAGCCGTCTTGCTTGCCGCTGAATTTGTAGTCCTCGATTTTCAGCAGGCTTTGGTCGCGCAGGGAAACAATGCTTTCATCGTTAAAGCGTACTTGCATATTGCTGGCAGGCCCGGTCTTGAGCGTGTCTTTTTCTTCCACCGGCGAACCGGTCGCCATGCGCAATTCCTGGCCATTGCGGATAGCGTAAGCGTCACCCGCCGCAATCAGAACACGGCCCACGACCGTGGCCTGCGCGGAGGCACTGACAGCAAGCAAAGCAAGCAATACCAGATTAAAGTTAAACATTTTCATGATGCACCTCATTTAAAGTCGTAACGCAGTTTGAACGCCGCTACTTCCTTGCGATATTCAAACAATGCAAGGTTGGAATCGTTTTTCGCATACAAATATTCCACTCGCGCGCTGAGGTTGGGGGTAAACGCGTAGCTTATTGCAGCATCACCCGAGTAATAATTGTCCCTGCGGGTGAGTACCAGAAAAATATCGGGGTTGCGGTACAGGCTTCTTTGGTAAGAGCCGCTCACGCTGACTGCCCATTTTGGGAAAGGTGTGACGCCAAAAGCAACTCTCCCGCCATAGATGTCGCGAGATAAATCCTCGCGCCCGCCGGTTATATTGTCTTCCTTAGCATAATTCGCGCCAAGGGTGAGCAGCGGCTGCCATTTGCCGATGAACGCCTTGCGGTAGCCTACCCCGGCGGCGTAAAAATCCGAGTCGCGCACGCGGTTGGTGCCTTCGTATTTAAAACGCGCGTATTGCAGATAAGTGTTGAAACTCTGCAATTCGTCGAATTGATAAAACCATTCGCCGGTGGCGCCGGGAGCTTGACGATAAAGATCGTTGTCTATGTCTATGCGCGAATACGAGCCGCTCAGACGGTAAAAATTCTTGTTTCTGAGATAAGTCAGGCCAGAGCTCAAGTTCAGATTTCTCTGGTCAAACTGGTTGGCCTGATTGTTGAATTTGGTATCGAACGAGCCGGCGCCGAAAATAGCGACACCGGGTGCGACAGGGTGTGCCAGCTGGCCGCCGACGGCAAAATATTCAAACCGTGAACGAGCTTTAACACCCGCCGACTGGAGAGTAACGGTGCCGAATAACGGAAGAGTGATGTTGGCGTTATCCACGCCGGCGTTGACATTGCTGTCGTAGCCGAAACCGGCTTCAAGGTAGGCATTGCCGCTGGTTTTGTAACGCGATTCGCGCGCGCGGATGGCATCCAGATAGCGCTGAATATTGGCTTTAACCGCGCTGGGCGGATTGGTTTTCAAAACCGCTTTGAATTCTTCGCTGGATCGGGAATCTTCGCCCAGCACGTAATAGCCGCGCGCCAGTTCCAGGCGGGCGTTGGTGTTGCCAGGGTAGTTGATAATATAGCGCTCCAGCGCCAGCACGCCTTCGCCCGCGTTGCCGGTATCTATCGCCGCCACCCCATAAAAGAAATCGAAAGCCGGGTCCCCGAGCTGCTCAGGGTGCTGCTTGCCGAGCTCGTAGGCTGCATTGGATTTGCCTTGTTCAAGCAACGCTTTGACCTCATCTGTGACCGCAGCCTGTGCAGCAACGGAAAAAACCGCGGCCAGACACGATGCCACGGTGCAGCGAGTAATACGCATCTATTGCTCCCCGGCCAAAATATTTTGTATCTTGTTCATTTTATTAATATTTATTATTTTAATCCTAAATTTACCCTGTGGGTGGTATTTGTAGTGTATCGCATAAAGCAAGTCAAGTAAGTTGGTCATATTTCAGCAAAAAAACAAATTCATCGCCTGCGCTGATAGTGGGCCAGGTAAATTCAAGCTTGGGAAAAGCGCTCTCTAACGCTTTACGGTTGTGGCCAATCTCCACCAAGAGCAGACCATTCGTATTGAGATATTCGGCAGCGGCTCGAATTATACGGCGCACCAAGTGCAGACCGTCCTTGCCGCCGGCAAGCGCCACTCGCGGTTCATGGCGATATTCTTCCGGCAACGCGCGCATGGATCGGGCATTGACATAGGGAGGATTCGCCACCATTAAATCATAACGCTGACCTCGCAAAGTCTCGAACAAATCCGACTTAATCAGGCGAATCCTGTTTTTGAGATGATAAGCGTTGATGTTGCGGCGCGCGACCCGCAAGGCTTCTGCAGACACATCGCTGGCGTCAATAGCGGCCTGTGGAAATGCATGCGCCAGGAGTATGGCGAGGCAGCCCGAACCGGTACATAAATCCAGCGCGGTTTTAATTTGTTGCGGACGTTTGATCCAGGGCGCGAGTTTTTCGCGCAGCAGTTCCGCGATGAAAGAGCGCGGCACGATGGCACGCTTATCCACGTAAAACCTGAAATCACCGAGCCAGGCTTCACGGGTAAGATACGCGGCCGGGATTTTTTTGTGGGTGCGCTGTCGCAGCAGCTTGAATATCGTCTGTTTTTCTTTTTCGCTTAAAGTTCGGTCAAGGAAAGGGTTGAGCCGATCCGGCGGCAAGCGCAACGCATGCAGAATCAGGTATGCCGCTTCGTCACGGGCATGGTGCGTGCCGTGACCGTAGCACAGACCGGCGCCATCGAAAATTTTGACTGCATAACGCAACATGTCGCGCACGGTACTGATGCGCGCGGCGGCATCAAGCATGTGCCAATAAGCTAACCAGAGTTTGCTGGTAAATTTTACTCAAGCGCTCGATGTCGGCAACCGCTATACACTCGTTGATTTTATGGATGCTGGCATTGAGCGGGCCGAATTCCACCACTTGCGGGCAGATTTCGGCGATGAAGCGGCCATCCGACGTACCGCCGGTGGTGGAAAGCTCCGGTGTAACTCCGGTCACGGATTGAATCGCTGTACTTATCGCCTCGACCAGCTTGCCTTTGGCGGTCAGGTACGGGGTTGCGGATAAGGTCCATTCCAGATCGTATTCAAGACCATGCCGGTCGAGCAGGGCGTGCACCCGCGATTGCAGCGATTCTACCGTGCTGGCGGTGGAAAAACGGAAATTGAACTGGATTTCCACTTCACCCGGGATAACATTGAGCGCGCCGGTACCACTGTGGACATTGGAAATCTGCCAAGTGGTGGGCGGGAAATATTCGTTGCCCTGATCCCACACCGTCTGCGCTAATTCCGCAATGGCGGGAGCCGCCATATGTATGGGATTTTTGGCCAGATGCGGATAAGCAATATGTCCCTGCACGCCTTTTACTTTCAGCGTGCCCGAGAGTGAACCGCGGCGGCCGTTTTTGATCATGTCACCCAGTTGCTTCATGCAAGTCGGTTCACCGACGACGCAATAATCAATTCGCGCCCCGTGTTTTTTCAATGCTGCGACCATTTTGGCGGTACCATCAACCGCCACGCCTTCTTCGTCGGAGGTGACCAGCAATGCGATCGAGCCCCGATGCCCGGGATGCTCGGCTATAAAGGCCTCAATAGCGGTGACAAAAGCAGCCAGAGAGGTTTTCATGTCAGCCGCCCCGCGCCCGAACAGCAGGCTGTCGCGCACCGTCGGCGTGAACGGGTCGCTGGCCCATTGTTGCAGCGGGCCGGTGGGCACCACGTCGGTATGGCCGGCGAAACAGACGGCAGGCGCGGAATCGCCGCGCCGCGCATAAAAATTATCAACCGAACCAAAACGCATTTTTTCCACGCGGAAACCTGCGTGCTGGAGACGTTCGATCAAAATATCCTGGCAGCCGGCGTCATCCGGTGTAAGCGAGCGGCGGGCCAGCAGGGTTTTCGCCAGCTCCAGCGTGCTATTCACTGAATGCGCTTTCTATCGCTTTGACCATTTTATTTTCAATTTCCTGGGCGATTTTTTCCGCCGGACTGCCGCGCGCCACCACGCCGGGTTTGATGAACAGGATGGAAGTCATCCCGGCTTTATGGGTGAGCGTGACATGCAGCGGGCACAGCGCCAGCATGCTGGGGTCGGCATTGCTGATCTGGTTCACATACCAGCCGCTGCAGATCACCATGCTCTTGATGCCTTCCAGTTTATTGCGGTTGTAATCCTCGCCCCATTTTTTGGCGAAGCCGGCAATATTCTTGCCGATGTCCACTTCGAACACCACGAAAAAATTGCTGTCCTCCAGCGCCTTGCTGACGCTGACATAGGCGCCATCCAGATCCACCTTGACGCGTTTTTCATAAACGGCAGGGGAACCAGCCGTGGCGTTCAAGCTGAAAAGTGCCAGCAGTAAACAAACCAAGGTTTTCATGGGTAACTCCAATAATCGGCAGCGGCGCGTTGATGCCGCCGGGATTGAGTGAAAAAACGGAATCAGCTTTTGAGTTTTTTGAGCATTTCCATGCTCAGCGTGAAATCTTCGCTTTCCTTTTTCGGCGGCTCGCTTAGCATTATATCGGACAGATTGGTGATGGGCTGATTCTTGACCTGGGACGCATTGTTGATCATCCACAGCATATTGGTGGGAGAATCGCAATTATGCAAGGCTTCGTCCTTGCTGATTTTGCCGGCGCGGAAATGCTGAAACAGCGCCTGTTCGAAACTCTGTGAGCCGGGATAAAGACTTTGATCCATTGCTTCCTTGATTTCATCGAACTGGCCTTTTTGAATCAGCTCCGCGATTCGAGGCGTATTGAGCAGCACTTCAACCGCAGGCAGCAGTTTGCCATCCATGCCTTTCACCAGGCGCTGCGACAGCACGCAACGCAAGCTGATGGAAAGATCGAGCAGCAGGCTGGCGCGCGACTCATGCGAAAAGAAATTCACGATGCGGTTCAGCGCGTGATAAGTGGTGTTGGCGTGCAGGGTGGACAAGCACAGGTGTCCGGTCTGCGCGAAAATCAGCGCATGCTGCAAAGTTTCCTTTTCGCGGATCTCGCCTATCATCAGTACGTCCGGGGCTTCACGCATGGCATTGATAAGGCCATTCGAGAAAGACTTGGTGTCCATGCCGACTTCACGCTGGTTGACGATGCATTTTTTGTGCTTGAAAACGAATTCCACCGGGTCTTCGATGGTAAGGATATGTCCCGACTTGTTGCCGTTGCGGTAATCCAGCATCGAAGCCAGGGTTGAAGATTTGCCGGAACCGGTGGCGCCAACGATCAGCACAAACCCGCGCTTTTCCATGATCAGATCTTTGAGAAAAGCAGGCACACCCAGATCGTCAATGGAAGGAATGTTTTCTTTTACATACCGGATCACCATCGCGTGCTGGCCGCGCTGGCGGAAAAGATTGATACGAAAATTGCCCAAGCCCGGCATGGCGCGCGCGAAATTCATTTCCAGATTGGATTCGAAATCGCGGATCTGCGATTCGGTCATGATTTCGTAGGCGATTTTCCTGATGGCCTCGGAATCCAGCGGCGGGGCATTCACCGCCATCATCGTGCCGTTGATTTTGATATGAATCGGGCAGCTGCTGGAAAAAAAGGCGTCGGATGCCTGTTTTTCCGCCATCAGCTTGAAAACCAGAGCCAGTTGCATAGGCTCAGGAAAAAAACTTGTTTTTGATCGAACCCAACAGCCCTTTTTTTTCTGCCGGTTCTTCTTCTATTTTGTACTGGGTGTCCAGAATACTGGCCTTGTTGAGAGGCGTGCGCGCCGGGGATTGATGCTTGCCGAGCTGGCGAAAATTATTGGGCTTGCCCACCAGCAGTTTGGAAAATTCATCCAGCAGCGCTTCATTCACCTCACCAAGTTCGTAGCTATAGTTTATTTCGCTGAATCTTTCCAGATTCTTGGCTTTGACTCTTACGATGGATTTTTCCAGGTCGCCGCTGAAACTTACCATCACCGGTACTTCGTGAGGTACTTTAAATATCGCGCGCTCGACAAAGCCGCGCAGGTTTTTTAATTCCTGTATTTCAAATTTGATGTTATAAGCCCACAAAAACTCGCGCAACGATTTGATCAGCGCCGCGGTGTCTTTTTCGCTGGTCAGCACGCCTTCGGCCACGCATTTGAAGCGCAGGGTGATGGTATCGAAAAAATCCTTGCCGTCTATGCTTTTATGGGTTTTGCCGAGTGCGTATTCCTTCTGGTTAAGTTTCTCCAGAGTGCCCAAGCTCTCGATGTAATACGAGCGCAGCACAGTGGGCTTGACCACGTTAAGCTGTTTCACGAGCTCTTCCAGGTAGGCGTATATCTCACGCAGCTTGGCTTGCAGCTGCATGAAGTTCTGCCCCAGCGCGGAGAGCTTGGATTGAGTGTCCTGCGCTTCCTGCTGCTTGCGTTCTTCGGCTTCTTTTTTCAGTTCGTCAAGAAATTTCACTGCACACTCCTATTGCCTGGGCGGAGCCAAGGCTTAAACGCTTGATGATTATAGTATAATTTTTAGTGTCACGCGTTAGTCGGGTTCTATTGTGCCAATACTCGTAGCGAAATTAAAGAGTCATTACTTATACCGAATAATACCTAAGCAAAAACCTTGCCGCGGAAAATTCATGCGCCGCGCAACAACTGGTTAATCCCCACCTTGGCGCGGGTCTTGGCGTCCACCTGTTTGACGATGACGGCGCAATACAGGCTGTATTTGCCGTCAGGGGAGGGGAGATTTCCGGCTACCACCACCGCGCCCGCGGGCACGCGTCCGTAGAGAGTTTCGCCAGTTTCGCGGTTATAAATCCTGGTGCTTTGGCCTATGAATACGCCCATGGAAATCACCGCGCCTTCCTCGACAATCACGCCTTCCACCACTTCGGAACGGGCCCCGACGAAAACGTTATCCTCGATGATGGTTGGATTGGCCTGCACCGGTTCCAGCACGCCACCTATACCCACC
>JBOIFQ010000209.1:0-2043 GCA_050741655.1 Burkholderiales bacterium
GCCCCGACCTCGACCAGATTTACCAGACCGTGCATTACATGCTGACGCAGAGAAACGGCGGCTGGCCGCTCACCATGTTTTTGACTCCTGAGCAAAAACCTTTTTTCGGCGGCACTTATTTTCCCAAGTCGGCGCGCTACAACTTGCCCGGCTTCGGCGATTTGCTCAAGCGCGTCGCCCAGTTTTATCGCGAAGAACGCGCGGAGATCGAAAAACAAAACACATCCTTGCTGGCGGCCCTGCAGCGCATCGAGCCGGCGGCGGCGCAACACGCGCCCGAGCCGAGCGCGCAGCTCCTGCCGCGTCTTTACGCGCAGCTGCAAAACAGTTTCGACGATATGCATGGCGGCTTCGGCGAGGCGCCGAAGTTTCCGCACCCGGCCGAAATCGAATTCTGTCTGCGCCGCTTTGCCGCCAGCGGCGACCGGCAGGCTTTGCATCTGGCCTGTTTCACGCTGGAAAAAATGGCCAAGGGCGGGATTTACGATCAGCTCGGCGGCGGCTTCGCGCGCTACAGCGTGGATCAATTTTGGGCGATTCCGCATTTCGAAAAAATGCTTTATGACAACGGCCCGTTGCTGCGGCTGTGTTGCGACGCCTGGCTCGCCAGCCGGAATCCGCTGTTTAAAACAATAGTGGAGGAAACCGCCGCCTGGGTGCTGCGCGAAATGCAGGCGCCCGCAGGCGGTTATTACTCGACTCTGGATGCCGACTCGGAACATGAGGAAGGCAAATTCTATGTGTGGACGCGCGAGGAAGTTTCCGCCCTGCTCGGCAGCGAGGAATACGCGCTGCTTGCGCCTTATTACGGTCTCGATGGCGCGCCTAATTTCGAAGGCGCGCACTGGCATTTCAACATCAGCAAAAACCTGGATGAAGTCGCGCAGGTGCTGGGCATCGCTGCGGGACAAGCACAACAAAGACTGGCCTCGGCCAGGCAAAAACTTTTCACGGCGCGCGAAAAACGCATTCATCCGGGGCGCGATGAAAAAATACTCGTGAGCTGGAATGCCCTGATGATTAAAGGTATGGCGCATGCGGCGCGAGTTTTCGGCTGCGGCGACTGGCTCGCTTCGGCGCAGCGCGCCTGCGATTTCATCCGCCATACCTTATGGCGCGATGGAAGGCTTCTTGCTACCTATAAGGGCGCGCCGGACTCGGCGGGCGCACGCCGGGAGCGGGAAGGCGCGCAGGGTACCGGCAGAGCACATCTCAATGCCTATCTCGACGATTATGCTTTTATGCTGGATGCGCTGCTGGAGTTGATGCAGGCGGAGTTTCGCGGCAGCGATCTCGATTTCTCCAGGGAGCTGGCCGAAATCCTCCTCGAGCAATTTGAAGACCGCGCGCACGGCGGATTTTTCTTCACCAGCCACGATCACGAGAAACTCATCCACCGCATGAAGCCCTGCCACGACAATGCGACCCCTTCCGGCAATGCCATCGCTGTTTTTGCACTGCAGCGCCTGGGGCACTTGATAGGCGAGCCGCGCTATCTGGCAGCCGCCGAGCGCGCTCTGCAGCTGTTTTATGCGGAAATGAGCAAGCGCGTTGCCGGTTACACCAGCATGGCGATGGCGCTGGAGGAGTTTCTCGCGCCGCCGCAAATCGTGATACTGCGCGGCGAAGAAGATCTGGTGAGCGCATGGCAGCGCGCGCTGGCGCAAGAGTATCTGCCGCAAACGCTGGTGCTGGCGCTACCCAATTCAATTGCGGATTTGCCGGCGAGCCTCGAGCGCAAAACGCAGGGTGCGGTCAACGCCTGGGTATGCCAGGGCGTTCAATGTCTGGCGCCGATCAGCGATTTGCAGGAATTGCTGCGGGTATGCAAAACCGGCGGACTTGAGTAAAATTCGGCTTTCAACGAGGGAGTGAATCATGAAATTTTGTTTGACAGGATTGTTCTGCGCCACGCTGCTGGCGAGCGGCGCGGCGCTGGCCGACGCCAAGGCGGGCGAAGCCCTGGCGAAGAAAAACGGCTGCTTCGCCTGCCACGCGATGGACAAGAAGCTGATCGGGCCGGCATATCAAGAAGTCGCCAAG
>JBOIFQ010000210.1:0-2330 GCA_050741655.1 Burkholderiales bacterium
CCTTTATTCTGCTCAAGCGCTTCGTTGAGCCCGCCGGCGCGCAGGCCGGCGCGTTGCCTTTTTGCGGCGGCGCCCTGGGTTATTTTTCCTACGATCTGGCGCGGCGCATCGAACGCTTGCCGAATCTTGCCGAAGACATGGAAAAACTGCCGGAAATGGCGATCGGGATTTACGATTGGGCGCTGGTGGTGGATCATCATGCGCGGCGCAGCGTTCTTGCCAGCCACGGCCGCGATGCTAGAACGGCGGCGCAATGGGATCAGTTGATCCAGCGCTTCAGCGCGCCCGCGCCGGAGCGTCTGCGCGCGCCGTTTCATGTCACCGCCAAAATCACCGCTAATCTAACTCCCGAGAGTTATGCGCGGGCGTTTCACCAAATCCACGCCTACATCCGCGCCGGCGATTGCTATCAGGTGAATCTGGCGCAGCGCTTCAGCGCACCGGCCGCGGGCGACCCCTGGCTCGCGTATCAGGCGTTGCGCATTATCAATCCCGCGCCGTTCTCCGCTTATCTCAACACGCCGCAGGCGCAAATCCTGAGCGCCTCTCCCGAGCGTTTTCTTAAAGTCCGGAACGGCGCGGTGGAAACGCGGCCGATCAAGGGCACGCGCCCGCGCGCCTGGCATCCGCGCCACGACGCGGCATTGAGCGAGGCGCTGCGTGAGAGCGAAAAAGACCGCGCCGAAAACCTGATGATCGTGGATTTGCTGCGCAACGATGTGGGAAAAAGCTGCGCCACCGGCTCGGTCAAGGTGCCGAAATTGTTCGAAGTGGAAAGCTACGCCACCGTGCATCATCTGGTGAGCACGGTGACCGGCACGCTGGCGCGGGACAAAAGCGCGCTGGATTTGCTGCGCGGCTGTTATCCCGGCGGCTCGATTACCGGCGCCCCCAAGCTGCGCGCGATGCAAATCATCGAGGAACTGGAACCGCACCGGCGCGGCGTGTATTGCGGCGCCATCGGCTACATCGGGTTCGATGGCGCGATGGATACCAATATCGCGATTCGCACGCTGGTGGTTGCGGCCGGCACGGTGCGTTTCTGGGCCGGCGGCGGCATCGTCATTGATTCGCGCATGGAAAACGAATACCAGGAAACCTTCGACAAAGCGCAGGCCATGTTGCGCCTGCTCAATCAGGGAGTGGCGAGCGGTGTGGGTGCTTAAGCTCGGCGGCAGTCTTTACGCTTCGCCGCATTTGCCGCGCTGGCTGGAGGTGATAGCCCGCTACGGCGCCGGGCGCGTGGTGATCGTTCCGGGCGGCGGCCCGTTTGCCGATGGCGTGAGAGCGGCGCAACAAAAATGGCGATTCAGCGATGCCGCCGCGCATCGCATGGCGTTGCTGGCGATGGAGCAGTATGCCTGGATGCTGATCGGCATGCAGCCGGGATTGATTGCGGCGCGCACTGTGGCCGAAATACGCAATATATCGAGTAATAAAAATATTCCTGTATGGCTGCCGAGTGTGATGGTGGCGGGAAATACGGCCATTGCCGAAACCTGGGACGTGACTTCCGACAGCCTGGCGGCGTGGCTCGCCACGCAACTGGGCGCAACACAGCTGCTGCTCGTTAAACCAGAGTTGCCCGCGCAGTCGCTTAGCCCGGAACAACTCAGCACGCGCGGTATCGTGGATCAAGCGTTTGCGCAATTCGTGAAAGGCAGCACGTGCGAAATTCTGCTGCTGCCGGCGGCGCAGCATGGCGTGCTGGAAAAAATGCTGCAGACCGAAGAGCGGCTGGCCACGCGCGTTGCGATTTAACGCTGGTCGCGCCGCGCGAAAGGTTTTTCGAACTTAAGCAGTTGCGGCTTGTGAATGCCGTAGCCCTGCGCCAGATCCACGCCGATGACGCGCAACCGGTTCAGAATGCGGCGGCTCTCCACGAATTCGGCGATGGTGTGGATTCCCATGACATGGCCGATATGGTTGATGGATTCGACCATGGCATAATCCACCGCATCATCCGCCATGTCCTTGACGAAGCCGCCGTCTATCTTCAGAAAATCCACCGGCAGATTCTGCAGATAGGCGAACGACGACAGCCCGCTGCCGAAATCGTCGAGCGCGAAACGGCAGCCTTTTTTCTTGAGCGCCTGCATGAACTCGCTGGCGCGCGCGAGATTGGCAATTGCCGCGGTCTCGGTGATTTCAAAGCAGACCACGGACGCGGGAATCTGGTTGCGCTGCAACTCTTCCAGCACGAAATCGAGGAAAGACGGGTCGTTGATGCTGGTGCCGGAAAGATTGATGGCGTATTGGCATTTCCCCGGATGGCGCGCGTGCGCGGCGCGGAAATGCGGAGCGAGGTTCTGGAACAGCGTGTGCACCAC
>JBOIFQ010000211.1:0-1891 GCA_050741655.1 Burkholderiales bacterium
CCCTTTACTCCTCACTCCTCACGCGGTTAAAGGAACGGTTTTAGCTTTTGATTACGGCGAGAAGCGCATCGGCGTGGCGGTGGGCGATATGAGCCTGCGCATTGCGCACCCGCTCACCACCATTGAAGCGGCGCAGGATAAACAGCGCTTTGCCGCCATCGCGCTGCTGATTGAAGAGTGGCAGCCGCAATCGCTGGTGACGGGGCTGCCTGCGCATATGGATGGCGTGGAACATAAAATGAGCAAGCGTTGCCGCAAATTCGCGCATAAACTGGAGAGCCGTTATCGCTTGCCGGTGACCTTGGTGGACGAGCGCCTGAGCTCGCATTGCGCCGAACTGGCGCTCAGGGAAAGCGGCGCCACGCGCACCAAAACCCGCGTGGATCAAATGGCCGCGCAGCAAATTTTGCAGGGATATTTCGATGAACTTGCCTGACGCGGAAACTTTAATCTCCGGGCTCGCGGCGCAAATCAAGCCGCGCTTGCAGGCTGAAACGGCGCTCATCGGCATCCACAGCGGCGGCGCCTGGATTGCGCAGCAATTGCACCAGCAACTCAAGATAGCCACGCCGCTGGGGTTTCTCGATATTTCATTCTACCGCGACGATTTCGCCCGCATCGGCCTGCATCCGCAAGTGAAGCCCTCGCACATCCCTTTCGATGTCGAAGACCGCAATATCATTCTGGTGGACGATGTGCTCTACACCGGACGCACGGTGCGCGCGGCGATGAACGAGTTGTTCGATTACGGCCGGCCCGCCAGCATCGAACTGGCGGTGCTGGTGGATCGCGGCGGCCGCGAGCTGCCGGTATTCGCACGCTATACCGGCGCCAGCGTGGCGCTGGCCGATAATCAGAACATCGAGTTAAAGAAGGGCAAGGACGGGCGCCTCAGCCTGGGGCTAAATCAAACCTGAGGACGCGCGCAGCGGTGGCCAATGGTGCTATAATCCCGCCCGCTTACATGCACAGCCAGCTCACCTCAAACGGCGACCTCCAGCACTTACTCACTATTGAAGGGCTGCCGGCAACGCTTCTGACGAAAATCCTCGACACCGCGCAATCTTTCATCGGCGTCACCGAGCGCGAAGTCAAAAAAGTTCCGCTACTGCGCGGCAAGGCGATATTCAATCTTTTCTTCGAAGCCAGCACCCGCACCCGCACCACATTTGAAATCGCGGCCAAGCGTCTTTCCGCCGACGTCATCAATCTCAACATCGGCACTTCGTCGCAAAGCAAGGGTGAAACCCTGCTCGACACCGTGGACAATCTGGAAGCCATGCACGCCGATATGTTCATCGTGCGTCATGCGCAAAGCGGCGCGGCGCATCTGATCGCGCGCCACGTGGCGCCCAACGTGCACGTCATCAACGCCGGCGACGGCCGCCATGCGCATCCCACACAAGCGCTGCTCGACCTGTTCACCATCCGTCATTACAAGCGCGATTTCACCGCTCTGCGGGTGGCGATAGTCGGCGACATTCTGCACTCGCGCGTGGCGCGCTCGCAGATTCACGCGCTGACCACTCTGGGCGTGCCGGAAGTGCGCGTCATCGCGCCTAAAACCCTGCTGCCCGCCGGAGTGGAAAAACTGGGCGTGCAAGTGCATCACGACATGAAACAGGGTTTGCAGGACGTGGACGTGGTGATGATGCTGCGGCTGCAAAACGAACGCATGCAAGGCGCGCTGCTGCCCAGCGCGCAGGAATTTTTCAAATACTACGGACTTACCGCCGACAAACTGGCGCTGGCCAAACCCGACGCCATCGTGATGCATCCGGGTCCGATGAATCGCGGCGTGGAAATAGATTCCAGCATCGCCGACGGCCCGCGCTCGGTGATTCTGCCGCAAGTCACTTTCGGCATTGCCGTGCGCATGGCGGTGATGAGC
>JBOIFQ010000212.1:0-2403 GCA_050741655.1 Burkholderiales bacterium
CAGTAATCGTGGACACGCGTAAAACCCTGCCCGGGCTGCGGCGCGCGCAGAAATACGCGGTCAAAACCGGCGGCGGCATCAATCACCGTAGCGGATTGTTCGACGGAATTCTGATCAAGGAAAACCACATCGCCGCCGCGGGCGGGATTGCGGCGGCGCTGGCGCAAGCGCGCAAACTCGCCCGGCGCGGCGTGTTGATTCAGATTGAAGTTGAAAATCTGCTGCAATTGCAGCAAGCGCTGGATTGCGGCGCGAAACTCATCCTGCTGGATAATTTTAATCTGGAGCTGCTGCGCGCGGCGGTACGTCTGAGTGCCAAACGCGCCCAGCTCGAAGCATCGGGCGGAATCAATCTGGAAAACGTGCGCGCGATTGCCGAAACCGGTGTGGACAGGATTTCGATTGGCGGTTTGACCAAAGATGTCAAAGCGATAGATCTCTCGATGCGCTTTGAGTAAACCAGTAAAATTCCCCTCACCCCTTCGACAAGCTCAGGGCAGGCTCCACCCTCTCTCTCGAGGAGAGAAGGAATAAATGGAGTATCGCGGCGGCCGCTAGTTTTTAATCCCCTTCTGAGCCGCCGAGTACCGCAGCCTAGCCGGGGGAATCCGGCGAGCACTGTCTGAGCGCGCAGCGCGAGTTGCGCAGCCGCCCGGCTTGGCGAGGAACGGAGGGAACCGCTTGCGGCGGCGAGGAGGGTGCCCTTCTTTTCGGTTACCTTTTCTTGGGCAAGCAAGAAAAGGTAACCAGCCGCCGGTCTGCCACCGGCGAATTTGCTTTTTCCCTCTCACTTTATTATCCCCCTCACCCTTGCCCTCTCCCTCAAGGGGAGAGGGAATAAATGGTGTATCGGCCGCTGGTAGCGCCGAATTTTTTACTTCGGCATATTCTCCGCGATTATTTTTTCTATCGCCTCGCGCGTCGCTTCCACCGTAACCGGCTGGCCGCTTTGCTTGATTGCAGTATCGGGGTCTTTCAAGCCATGTCCGGTCAAAGTGCAGACAATCACCGAGCCCTCGCCGATGCGTCCCTGCTCCAGATCTTTCAGCACGCCGGTCACCGAAGTCGCGGAAGAAGGCTCGCAGAACACGCCCTCGACTTGCGCCAGCAATTTCTGCACGCGCAAAATCTCCTCGTCGCTGCATTCGGCGAACCAGCCGCCGGATTCTTCCTTCACTTTCCACGCCTGCTGCCACGACATGGGATTGCCGATGCGGATGGCGGACGCCACGGTTTCCGGATTTTTCACCGGGCCGCCGCGCAGGAACGGCGCCGCGCCCGCCGCCTGGTAGCCGAGCATGATGGGGCGGCGGGTGACAATCTTGCCGTGGTGATATTTGCATTGGCCGCTGCAGAATGCGCACGCCTGCGTGTGCTCGCACGCCGCTTCGGAATAACCGATCCAGTGCGCCGTGATGTTGCCGGCGTTGCCCACCGGTAGCGCGTGATAATCCGGCGCATCGCCCAGTTCTTCGATGATTTCAAACGCCGCGGTCTTCTGCCCCTGCAAGCGGTAAGGGTTGACCGAATTCACCAGCGTTACCGGCAGCTGGGCCGCGATTTCCTGTACCAGCCGCATGCCGTCGTCGAAATTGCCCTTGATCTGAATCACAATCGAGCCGTGCATCATCGCCTGCGAAAGTTTGCCTAAAGCAATCTTGCCTTCGGGAATCACCACGAAACACGCGATGCCGGCGCGCGCCGCATAAGCCGCCGCCGCTGCCGAAGTATTGCCGGTGGACGCGCAGATGATGGCCTTGGCGCCCGCTTCCACGGCTTTGGTCACCGCCAGAGTCATGCCTCTATCCTTGAACGAGCCGGTGGGATTCAGGCCTTCGAACTTGGCGTACAGCCTGACATTTTTTTTAATCAGCCGCGGCAATCTCTTGAGTTCGATCAGGCGTGTGCCGCCCTCGCACAGCGACACTATGGGCGTATCCAGCGTAACCGGCAGACGGCCGCGGTAACGTTCGATGACTCCGGTGTAATGATTAGCCATGATTCAAAACCTGATGATTAATTCCGGTTCAACTGTTCCAGGCGGATGCGCGTGATTTTGCCGGAAATGGCGGTGAGCTTCTCGATTTTTTTTATCGCCGCGTTGATATGTTTCTCCAGCGTTTCGTGCGTGAGCATGATGATGTCCACCTGCTCCTCGCCCTCGGACGGTTCTTTCTGCACCATGGCATCGATTGAAATGCCGGACTCGGCGAGCAGACGCGTGATGCCGGCCAGCACGCCCGGTTTGTCGAATGCGCGCAAACGCAGATAATAAGAAGTCCGCACTTCGTCCATGGACAGAATCGGCACATCCGAAAGCTGGTCGGGCTGGAACGCGAGATGCGGCACGCGATGCTGCGGATCGGCGGTGTGCATGCGCGTCACATCCACCAGGTCCGCCAC
>JBOIFQ010000213.1:0-14463 GCA_050741655.1 Burkholderiales bacterium
ATGTAATTATGGCAAGGAGATAAACGGATGCACACCCGCGATTCAATCCCCCGGGTTGGGAAAAACCCATTATTATCGTCGCCTGAAATCCATTATCGCCAATGCCCTCATGCCCGCCGCGCCGCGCCCTTACCAGGATTATAAATTCAAGGATTTCAAAAAAGCGTTTTTGCGCAAGCTGAAATTTCCCTGGTATCAGGGCACACGTCATTCCTGCCCGGTATGCGGTGCTGGTCTCAAAGCTTTCAAGCCGATTTTCAAATCCTTTCCGGGAAAGCTCAAGCAATATGGTTTTCCCTATCCGCTGGAAGCGTTCGAAACCCTGAACGCCGACGCCTATTCCTGCCCATGGTGCGACGCTTCCGACCGTGACCGCTTATACGCGCTCTATCTCGGGCAGCGTTTTGCCGCGCTGGATATGGACAAGACGTATAAATTCGTGGATTTCGCGCCGTGCCTGGCGCTTTCGAGCAAACTAAGAACTTGCCCTTTCCTGGATTACCGCAGCGCCGATCTCTACCGCAAAACCGCGGACGACCGGGTGGATATCACCGACATGGGGGTCTACGCTGACGACTCCATCGACGTGTTTCTTTGCTCGCATATCCTGGAGCACATACCCGATGACCGCAGGGCGATGCGCGAATTGCGGCGCATCCTGAAACCCGGCGGCTTCGGCATCGTCATGGTGCCTATCATCACCACGATGCCGGAAACCCACGAAGATCCCGCCATCACCGCCCCCGCGCAGCGCTGGAAGCATTTCTGCCAGGACGATCATGTGCGGTTATACGCGCGCGGCGGGGCAAATGGGCTGGTGACCCGCCTGGCACAAACCGGATTCAAGGTGCGCTTGCTGGGACTGGAATATTTTGGCGCGCAAGCATTCGAGCGGCACGGCATCGCCCGCAATTCGGTGCTTTACGTGGTGGAGAAATAAGCTCAGCGCATGCCGGGAAACATGCCTTTCATGCCACGCATCATCTTCGCCATTCCGCCCTTGGACATCATTTTCATCATCTTCTGCGTCTGCTCGAACTGATTAAGCAGGCGGTTGACTTCCTGCACTGCCACGCCGGCGCCGGCGGCGATGCGGCGCTTGCGCGTGGCCTTGAGGATTTCCGGCCTGGCGCGTTCCCGCGGCGTCATGGAATTAATGATGCCCTCGATGCGACGCATCGTTTTTTCATCGAACTGGCTGTTGTGCACCCTCTGCCCCATTTGCCCGGGCAGCTTGTCCATCAGCTTGCCCAAACCGCCCATTTTGCGCATCTGTTGAATTTGCGCCTTGAAATCCTCCAAGTCGAAGCCTTTGCCCTGTTTGACTTTTTGCGCAAGTTTTTTCGCTTCTTCGTGGTCCACTCCGCGCTGCACATCTTCGATCAGCGACAGCACATCGCCCATGCCGAGAATGCGTGAAGCCATGCGCTCTGGATGAAAAACCTCCAGCCCGTCGAGCTTTTCACCGACACCGGCAAATTTGATGGGCTTGCCGGTGACAAAGCGCACCGACAGCGCCGCGCCACCGCGCGCATCGCCATCCAGTTTGGACAACACCACGCCGGTAAGCGGCAGCGCGTCGTTGAACGCCTTGGCGGTATTCACCGCGTCCTGGCCTTGCATCGCGTCCACCACGAACAGGGTTTCAATCGGCTTGAGCGCCACATGCAGCTGTGAAATTTCCTGCATCATGGCGGAATCGATCGCCAGACGGCCCGCGCTATCCACCAGCAGCACATCGTGAAAATGCCGGCGCGCGAAATCGAGTGCGTTGCGCGCGATCTCGACCGGTTTGAGTCCGCTTTCCGCGGCATAAAAATCCGCGCCGAGCTGTTTTGCCAAGGTCTGCAATTGTTCCAGCGCGGCGGGACGATAGGTATCGCAACTCGTGAGCAGAACTTTTTTCTTTTGCGTCTGCAACAGTCTGGCGAGTTTGCCCGCGGTGGTAGTCTTGCCCGCGCCCTGCAAGCCGGCCAGCAGGATGACCGCGGGCGGCGTGGTGGCAAGATTGAGCGGTGCGTTCGCTTGCCCCATGAGCTCGGTGAGTTCGCGGTGCACCACGCCCACCAGCGCCTGCCCCGGCGTCAGGCTGCCTGATACTTCTTGCCCGAGGGCTTTTTCTTTTACGCGGCCGATGAACTCCTTGATTACCGGCAGCGCGACATCGGCTTCCAGCAGCGCTACGCGCACTTCGCGCAGCGCGTCCTGAATATTGCTATCCGTGATGCGCGCTTCGCCGCGCAGAGTCTTGATGACACCGGAAAGCCGTTGCGCAAGAGTGTCGAACATGTGGTGGACGTTACCCGGGAAGTTGAGTTGGTGTAGACTGGAAAAGATAAACGCAATCCACGCCGTATGCCTGCTATTTTACCTTATCTGATTACCGCCCTGCTTTACGCTTTGCTGGGTTTTCATTTCTGGCGCACGCGCTGGCGGATGGCCGCTGCCAAATCCGTCCCCGCGCTGGCGCAATGGGAGCGCTGGGCCATTCTCGCGCCGCTGTTGATACACAGTGTGCTGCTTTATCAATCCACATTCACCGCTGCCGGCATCAATCTCGGCGTGGGCAATGCGTGCTCCGCGATTCTCTGGCTGGCGGTATTGCTTTACTGGCTGGGGAGTTTCGTTTACAACCTCGAAGGCTTGCAGGCGCTGGTGCTACCGCTCGCCGCGGCGGGCACGCTCGCGCCGGTGATCTTGCCCACCACGCACCTGCTCGCCAACACCGGGATGCCGGCATTCCAGGTGCATTTGCTGTTTTCGTTGCTGGCTTACGGCTTGCTGACTAATGCGGCATTACATGCGGTGCTGATGACATTGGTGGAGCGCCGCCTGCATCACGGCGCCTTGCCGGCGCTGATCAACACCCTGCCGCCTCTGCTCACCATGGAAACCTTGCTGTTCCGCATTATCAAGGCTGGCTTCCTGCTGCTGACGCTGGTACTGATCAGCGGCATCCTGTTCTCCGAGGAGCTGTTTCACAAACCGGCGCAGTTCACGCACAAGACGCTGTTCGCCTTTATTTCCTGGGGTATTTTCGCCGCGCTGCTCGCCGGCAGAAAAATTTACGGCTGGCGCGGGCGCATTGCGGCACGCTGGACTCTGGCCGGCTTCAGCGCGCTGATTCTTGCCTACCTCGGCAGCAAATTCGTGCTGGAAATCATTCTGCATCGCTAGCCGCGCATCTTGACAACATGCAAGCGCGCAAACGATACTCAAATCGTCTCATTATTCGGCCTTAATTCTCCTTGGACGAAATCCCCATAAGCGCGTTATTTGGCGCGCTCGGCGTTCTGCTTGTGGTCTCCGCGTTTTTTTCCATCTCCGAAACCAGCATGATGGCGCTCAACCGTTACCGGTTGAAGCACCTGGTGCAAACCGGCAACCGCGGCGCCAAACTCACGGCGCAGCTGCTGGCGCAGACCGACAAGCTGCTGGGCGTGATTCTGCTCGGCAATACCTTGATCAACGCGGCGGCCACCACCTTGAGCACCATCATCGCGGTGCGGCTTTTTGGCGACCGGGAAATCGTGCTGGGTTTGAGCACGGTATGCATCACGCTGATGCTGCTGGTGTTCAGCGAAATCACGCCGAAAATCATCGGCGCGTCTGCTCCCGAGCGCATCGCACTGCCGGCCAGCTACCTGCTCACTCCGCTGCTGAAGCTGTCTTATCCCGTGGTGTGGAGCGTCAATCTTTTCGCCAAGGCGCTGCTGTGGCTGCTGCGCTTCAAACCCGCCGCCGAAACCCACAAAATCAGCCTGGAAGAACTGCGCACTTTGGTATTGGAGGCGAGCCATTACATTCCGCAAAAACACCAAAGCATACTGATGAATCTGTTCGAACTGGAAAACATCACGGTGAATGACGTGATGACGCCGCGCAGCCAGATCGAGGCGCTCGATCTCGAGGCGCAAGAGGACGTGATACGCCGCCAGCTCGCCACTTGCTATCACACCCGCTTGCCGGTGTATCAGGGCCAGCTGGACAATATCATCGGCATTCTGCATGTGCGCAAAGCGCTCAATCTGGGCCTCGAACATCAGTTTAATTCCGAACACTTGCGCGCAATGCTGCGCGGGGCCTACTTCATTCCGGCCGGTACGCCGTTGTTTTCGCAATTGCAGTTATTCCAGGAAAACCAGGATCGGTTGGGCCTGGTGGTGGACGAATACGGCGAGTTGATGGGTTTGGTGACGCTGGAAGACATTGTCGAAGAGATTATCGGTGAATTCACCACGCATTCGCCGGCGCAAAGCCTCGCGCTGCACAAGCAGGAAGATGGCAGCTTTCTGGTGGAGGGCAGCAGCCTGCTGCGCGATCTCAACCGCAAGCTTGGGGTGAAACTGCCGCTGGATGGCCCCAAAACCCTGAACGGTCTGATACTTGAATATTTTCAGGACATCCCGGAAACCGGTACCAGCCTGAAAATCGCCGGTTATGCAATGGAAATCGTGCAAACCCAGAACCGGGTAATAAAAGTGATACGCCTTTATCCACAACAAGTCGGCGAACCGCAATAAGCGTGGTTGTGCGCTATCTCCTTTACAAAGCACATTGACAAGTGCATTATTACTGCTTGTTTTTTGTGGCTTTTTAGCTCAAAACCGGAGCAACAATGGTCGCCACCATGCAAAGCACCCTGAGCGGTCTGGCACGCACCTTGGTGCAGAAGGGCCGCTTATTGCAGGTTGACGCCGAAGCCATTCAGGCCAAGGCCGCCAGTTCCGGGATCAGTTTTGTCGAACAACTGATGCAGACCAACAAAATCAAGGCCGGTGAAATTTGCGAATTTGTGTCGCAGACTTTCGGCTACCCGCAAGCAGATCTCAACGCTTTCAACCCGGAACATTTCCCCAAGGACTTGCTGGACGAAAAAATCATGCGCAATGGCCGGGCACTGGCGCTCTTCAAGCGCGGCAACCGGCTGTTTGTCGGGCTCTCCGACCCCAGCAATCTATCGGTGCTGGATGAAATCAAATTCAAGACCGGCCTTACGTTGGAAGCCATCGTGGTCGAGGACGACAAGCTGGGCCCGCTAATCAATAAAACCGCCCAATCGAGCGAAGCCGGCGTAAACAAGCTGGTCAATGAAGATTCCGGCTCCATCGGTGATCTGCTGGGTAATCTTGACGAGGAAGTCGCGGAGGAAGACGGTGGTGACGCGGTTTCCGCCGCGGCCGACAACGAGTTGGTGAAACTGGTCAACAAAATCATTATGGATGCCTACAATCAAGGCGCCTCCGACATCCACATCGAACCGCGCCCCGGAAAGCAGAAAACCAAAGTACGTTTTCGCAAGGACGGCTCGCTGGTTCCGTATATCGAAGTTCCCTCGAATTACCGTCCGGCCCTGATCGCACGCCTGAAAATCATGTGCGATCTCGACATCTCGGAAAAACGCAAGCCGCAGGATGGTAAAATCAAATTCAAGAAGTTCGGCCCGCTCGATATCGAATTGCGGGTCGCCACTTGCCCTACCCAGGGCGGCATGGAAGACGTAGTGATGCGGATTTTGGCTGCCGGCAAACCCATTCCCCTGGATAATCTGGGTTTGAGCGCGCGCAATCTGAAAACGCTTAAGGAAATAGTCAGCAAACCCTACGGATTGTTCTTCGTGTGCGGCCCCACCGGCTCCGGCAAAACCACCACGCTGCATTCGGTGCTGGGTCATATCAACACGCCGGATACCAAGATCTGGACCGCGGAAGACCCGGTGGAAATCACCCAGGAAGGCTTGCGCCAGGTGCAGATGAACCCCAAGGCGGGGCTCACTTTCGCCGCGGCGATGAAAGCATTTCTGCGCTGTGACCCGGACGTGATCATGGTGGGCGAAATGCGCGACAAGGAAACAGTGTCCACCGGCATCGAAGCCTCCCTCACCGGCCACCTGGTATTCGCCACCTTGCACACCAACAGCGCGACGGAATCCATCGTCCGTCTGCTGGACATGGGAATGGACCCGTTCAATTTCGCCGATGCCTTGCTGGGTGTGCTAGCGCAGCGTCTGGCCAAACGCTTGTGTGCGAAATGCAAAAAGCCGCACCCGGCCAGCGCGGATGAAATCAAACTGCTGTTGATGGAATACTTCGAGGAGCTGAAAAATATCCCGGCCTGGCAAAAAGATCCGAATGCGGCAGCCAAGGAAATTCATGGCGAATGGATAAAACAATTCGCCGATGGCAAAGGACAGTTCACGCTTTACGAGGCGGTGGGTTGCGATAATTGCAGCGGCACCGGCTATCGCGGGCGGACAGGCCTGCATGAACTTCTGTCCGGTACCGACGCGCTGAAGAAAAATATCCAGGAACATGCGCGCGTCGCTGAAATGCTGGTGACCGGGCTTTCCGAAGGCATGCGCACACTGAAACAGGACGGCATAGAAAAAGTACTGCAAGGGCTTACTGATATGCACCAGGTGCGCGCGGTATGTATAAAATAAAGCAAGTTTTTTACTTGAGCGGTAATTAAGGAGATAAACCATGGCAACCGCAGCAACGGCAGTGGCAAAAAAAGAAGTCAAAGTCAAAGAGGCCTTGTTTGCCTGGGAAGGCAAAGACAAATCGGGCAAACCCGTCTCGGGACAGATGCGCGGCGGCGGCGAAGCGGTGATCAGGGCTTCGCTGCGGCGCCAAGGCGTTCAGGTCACCAAAGTCAAGAGGCGGCGCAGCGGCGGCGGCAGCGTAAGCGACAAGGACATTACGCTTTTCACGCGCCAGCTCGCCACCATGATGAAATCCGGAGTGCCCCTGCTGCAGGCTTTCGATATCGTCGGCAAGGGCCACGGCAATCCCGCGGTGGCCAAGCTCCTGCTCGATATTAAAACCGATGTGGAAACCGGCAGCAGCCTGGCGCAGAGCTTCCGCAAATACCCTCTTTACTTCGACAGCCTGTTTTGCAACCTGGTGGGGGCCGGCGAAGCCGCCGGTATTCTTGACAGCCTGCTGGATCGCCTGGCTACTTACAAAGAAAAAATTCTTGCCATTAAAAGCAAGATCAAATCGGCGCTGTTTTATCCGATATCCATTGTCGTGGTGGCGTTCATCATCACGGCAGTAATCATGATTTTCGTAATCCCCGCCTTTAAAGACCTGTTTTCCAGCTTTGGCGCCGATTTGCCTCTCCCGACTTTGGTCGTGATGGGGATTTCCGACTATTTCGTAAAATACTGGTACGCGATATTCGGCGGTATCGGTTTCGCTTTTTGGTTTTTTTTCTACACCTGGAAGCGCTCGCAAAAAATGCAGGCGTTCATGGACCGGCTGATGCTTAAAGTGCCGGTGTTCGGACCGCTGATCCGGAAAGCCACGATTGCGCGCTGGACGCGCACGCTCTCCACCATGTTCGCTGCCGGTGTACCGTTGGTGGAAGCGCTGGATTCGGTGGCGGGCGCGGCGGGCAATCATGTTTATTACCAGGCCACCAAGCAGATCCAAAGCGAAGTCAGCACGGGCAACAGTCTTACCCTCGCGATGCAAAACAGCCAGGTATTTCCCAGCATGGTGCTGCAGATGGTCGCCATCGGCGAGGAATCCGGCGCGCTGGACGGCATGCTCAGCAAAGTAGCGGATTTCTTCGAGGGAGAAGTAGACGACGCGGTGGAAGCGCTCTCCAGCCTGATGGAGCCGATGATCATGGTGGTTTTGGGCACGCTGATCGGAGGCCTGGTGATCGCCATGTATCTGCCCATCTTCAAGATAGGTCAAGTGGTGTAAAGGGCGCAAAACTTTTCTGCCCGCACCGCTGATACTTCCCGGCCCGGGTTTTCAATACTGGCGGTTGATGTAAACCGCTGCGGCAAAGTTCGGTCCCTGGTCCCGACAATAGCATTTGGCGTTGCAATTCCACCACTAATTCAATATGACTTTTTTTTCCCTCTTGCAAACCTCCCCGTTGGTGTTGATTTTATTTTGCCTGGTGTTGGGTTTGATGATGGGAAGTTTTTTGAATGTTGTCATATTCCGCCTCCCCAAAATGCTGGAACGCGAATGGAACAGGCAATGCGCCGAATTAAAAGGTGAAATTCAAAACTCTGCGACGCGCTTCAATTTGGTCGTGCCGCGTTCCGCTTGTCCGGCTTGCGGCAAGCTCATTACTGCGCTGGAAAACATCCCGCTACTGAGTTATGTTTTTTTGCGCGGAAAATGCTCCAGTTGTCGCGCCCCCATCTCCAAACGCTACCCGCTGGTGGAAGCGCTCAGCGGTTTTTTCAGCGCGGGAATCGCCTGGCATTTTGGCTTCGGCGTGGCAGGTGTTGCGGCGCTGGTTTTTCTCTGGTGCATGATCGCGCTTACCTTCATAGATCTCGATACGCAACTGCTGCCGGATGACATTACTCTGCCGCTGCTGTGGGCCGGACTGCTGTTCAATCTGGGCGCAACATTCGTCACTCTCAAATCCGCGGTCATCGGCGCGGTCGCCGGTTATCTGCTGCTGTGGACGGTTTACTGGCTGTTCAAATTCGCCACCGGCAAAGAAGGCATGGGTTATGGCGATTTCAAGCTGCTGGCCGCCATCGGCGCCTGGCTGGGCTGGCAGATGCTGCCGCTGGTGGTCCTGCTCTCGTCCTGCGTGGGAGCCTTGATCGGTATTGCTCTTATTGTTTTCAAAGGCCGCGGGCGCAACCTGCCGATTCCTTTTGGGCCCTATCTGGCGGCGGCCGGGATCATTGCCTTGGTGTGGGGACCCGAACTCAACCAGACATATTTCACCGCATTGCGCTTATGATTTTCACCGTGGGCCTGACCGGCGGGATTGGCAGCGGCAAAAGCAGCGCGGCGCGCCTGTTTGCCGAACGCGGCGCGGCGCTGATAGATGCCGATTTTATCGCGCACGAACTGACCCGGCCGGGGCGGCCCGCACTGGCAGCGATCCGCGCAGAGTTTGGCGACAGCGTATTTCTTCCCGGCGGCGCGCTCGACCGCGCACAACTGCGCCGCAAGGTGTTTGCCGATGCGCAGGCCAGGAAAAAACTGGAAGCGCTGCTGCACCCCTTGATCCGCGCGCAGATTTTAAAACAACTGGCTGACTGCCGCTCCGCCTATGCGCTTCTGGTGGTGCCGTTGTTGCTCGAAACCGGCAGCCTGCGCGAACAAGTGCAGCGCGTGCTGGTGGTGGATTGCGCTGAAGAACAGCAAATCGTGCGCAGCATGGCGCGCAGCGGCCTGAGCGAAACCGAGGTGCGCGCTATCATGGCCACACAGATCGAGCGTGCAGCGCGGCTGAAACTCGCCGACGACGTGCTGCCCAACGGCGGCACCCCGCAACAACTCGAACAGCATGTGGACAGCCTGCACCGCAAGTATCTGGAACTGGCGCAGCTGTACCCGGTTCGTGCGCAGTCCCCGGGCTGAAAGCCGCGGTTTGTCAAACTCTTTCCAATCGGTCAAAATTGAACCACCTCATGTGGCCGGCGTAAAGTGATTAGCTACGAATATCCACTCAACGAGCGTATTCGGACCCTGCTGCGGCTGGAGGATTTGTATCGCAAGGTTGCGCATTTCGCGGCCCAGGCCGAGCCCATGGAAAGCCATGCCTCGCTGCTGTTCCTGTTCGAAATGCTGGAAGTAGCCGGCCGCGCCGATCTGAAATCCGACTTGCTGCAGGAGCTGGAACGCCAGCGCCAAAATCTGGAAGCACTGCGCGGCAATCCCGCTATTTCGGAAACGGCGCTCGGCGCAATATTGCGCGAGATCGACTCGGCGCTGAAAAACTTGCGCGAAATGCCGGGTAAAATCGGCCAAGATGTGCGCGAGAATGAATGGCTGATGAGCATCAAGCAGCGCACCATCATTCCCGGCGGCGCCTGCGAGTTTGACCTGCCTTCCTATCATTTCTGGCTGCACCAGGGCGCCGCATTGCGCCGCCAGCATCTGGAGACGTGGCTGGCGCCTTTTGCTCCGATCCGGGATGGTTTGACGATTTTGCTGAAACTGTTGCGTGAAAACGGCAAGTCCGGCACCCACATCGCCTATCAGGGCATGTTCCAGCAAGTTCTCACCGGCAAATCCGCGCACATGCTGCGCATCCGCGTGCATGACGGCTCACCGTGCATCCCTGAAATTTCCGCCAATCGCTATGCGCTCAACATCCGCTTCATGACGCAGGAAGGCATGCAACGCCCGCGCGCGAGTGAAAGCGATGTCGAGTTTGAACTCACGTTTTGCAATCTGTGATGGCAGCCAAACCGCGTAAAGTCAGTTGCCCGCGCTGCGGGAAAAGCCTGGACTGGAGCGCCTCCAATCCGTTTCGCCCGTTTTGCTCGCAACGCTGCAAGCTGATTGATCTTGGGCAATGGGCTTGCGAAAGCTACCGTATTCCGGTGGGAGAAAACAACGCGACAGATCCCGCGGAGGGTCAATAGGCAGTTGCAAAACTTGACGAGCAGACCGGTCGCGCAGTAGTTTTGCTAGAGCCAGGCGCCGCGCAGCATGGCAACCCCGTGCGCACCGTGTTGCCAGGCCGTGTGCAAATGGGAAGTTCGCATTCCCCCCAACGCATACACCGGCAAGCTGCAGCCGTTAACCTGCCGCCCGAACTCCTGCCAGCCGATTGCCCCGGTATGACCAGGAGTAGGCAATACCGGACCGAGCAGCGCGAAATCCGCGCCGAGTTTTTCCGCGCGCTGTAATTCTTCACGGTTGTGACACGATGCGCCGCACCACGGCAGCGGCGGCCGTTGGTCCAGTTTCGTCAGCTGTACCGAGATAAGGTGCACGCCATCGGCGCCCAGCTCCTGCGCCAACTCGATATCGCCGTTGAGCAGCACCAGGGCTTGATGACGATGTGCCAGCGCTATCACCTGTGCGGCAAATTGCTTGAGTTCGGAATGCGGCAGATTTTTTTCCCGCACTTGAATCATGCGCAAACCCGCCTGCAAAGCCGGCTCAAGCCGGCGCAGGAATTCCCTCCGGCCTAATTCGTGTGCATTGCTGATGGCATAAGTTGCAGGCAGCGCCAGCGCGCGCAGCACCGGACTATTGGCCGGCAGCAATGGCGCCACCTTCACGTTTTGCACGCTTTGCCAGGCGAGCTGCTGATTTTCCCTGCCGTGAAGCTCGCCCGACCAGCGCCGCACCTGATGAAAATGCAGTTCGACGCTGGCGTGCGTGTAATGGTAAATACGCGTAATCCAAGGATGGATTTCCTCGGCATCAATGCCCAGTTCTTCCAGCAGTTCGCGCCGCAAGGCCTGCTGGCTGGTTTCGCCGGGCTCGATCTTGCCGCCGGGAAATTCCCAGTAACCGGGATAGGGTTTATTCTGCGGACGCCGTGCCAGCAGAAATTGTCCATCCGGAAGCAAAATGACCGCAGCGGCAACTTGCACCAGATTGCGCGCCACCGGCGCGTCTTGCGCGGCCTGCTTCATTAGCGTTTCACGGCGTGCCGGCCGGCCCAGTCGCGGGCGAATTGCCACGCCACGCGGCCCGAGCGCGAACCGCGCGCCAATGCCCATTGCACCGCCGCTTGCCGCACAGCTTTGGAATCGGCATCACGCACGCCGAGGACGGCAAGCCAATGCGCCAGGATGCGCAGATAATCATCCTGGCTGAAGGGATAGAACGCAAGCCACACACCGAAACGCTCGGAAAATGAAATTTTTTCTTCCACTGCTTCCGCCGGATGCACTTCTTCTCCGACATGCCGGGTCGCCAGATTTTCTTCCATGTATTCCGGCATCAGATGACGGCGATTGGAGGTGGCATAAATCAGCAGGTTTTCCGAAGCCGCGGCAATCGAGCCATCGAGCGCTGCTTTGAGCGCCTGGTAGCCGGGTTCATCGGCTTCGAACGACAGATCGTCGCAAAACAGAATAAAGCGTTGCGGATGCCGCTCTATTTGCGCCACGATATCCGGCAAATCAATGAGGTCATGTTTCTCGACTTCGATCAGGCGCAGACCTTTGCCGGCATATTTGTTGAGTAGCGCTTTCACCAGCGAGGATTTGCCGGTACCGCGCGCGCCGGTAAGCAAGACATTGTTGGCGGGGAAACCCTGCACGAACTGGCGCGTGTTTTGTTCCACGCTTTGCTTTTGCTGTTCGATGCCGAGCAGATCCGCCAGCCGGATACGATGCGGATGCGCCACCGCTTCCAGCAATCCCTTGCCATTGCGCTTGCGCCAGCGAAACGCCATGGCGAATTGAAAATCTGGCGCCGCCGATGCCGGATAAAACCGCTGCTCCAGGTGTGTAAGCAGCGCATCGGCCCGCGTCAGTACTTCACGCCATGAGTTTTGGTTTTTGGACACGTAGATTTGACAGGGAACCGCTTAACGTAAAAGTTTCCGTACTCTCTCGCTCAAGTCCGCCGCCTGAATATCCCCGATGACCCTGGCCATGGCTTCGGTATATTCGGGCAACAGAACCTTGAGATCCTCCGCGGTCAAACATTTTTCCAGCTTCAAATTGAATGCCGCGGACGCTTTCGCACCCAAGGCGTCGCTGACGGTGGCGCTCATGACTCGGTACGCTTCGCTGAATTTTTTTATTGCTTCGGGGCTCAGGCTCGTGACCGGGGCTGGCGCTGGCGCCGTCTGCCTGGGCGAGGAAGCAGGCGCCGCGGCCGGCGCGGAGATAAAACCGTCCTGCTCAAGCTGCTGAATCACATCCGGCGGCGCGCCTAGCTGCATAGCCTGCTGCAGGAGTACCTCGCCAGTTTTGTTGCCGTCAATCAGGATCAGGATGGTGCGCAGCTTGTGCGGCAGTTTGTATTTTCTGGTTTGGATTTCTTCGCTGCCTTTGTCGGTTTTGACATAGATAGCCTGAGGATTCATAAATCTCCCTTGATTGCGGGCCGTTCTGTTTCGGCGGCTGCCTTTTTAACTCCGGTATTCCGCGTTAATTCTCACGTAATCGTGCGACAAATCACAAGTCCACACCTCGCCTGCCGCCATTCCCCGCCCGAGCAGCACGCGCACGGTAATTTCGGCTTGGCGCATCACACGCTGCCCATCGGCCTCATTATAGCTTAGCGCGCGTGCGCCGTTTTCCGCCACCAGCAGATGGTCCAGATACAGACTCACCTTGCTCACAACCAGATCGGCGATTGCGGCATTGCCAATCGCCGCTAGTATGCGCCCGAGATTGGGATCCGACGCAAAGAACGCGGTTTTTACCAGTGGCGAATGCGCGATGGCATAAGCCACTTGAGCGCATTCCGCCGCGGACTTGCCTTGCTCCACGCGCAGGGTGATGAACTTGGTCGCGCCCTCGCCGTCACGCACAATGGCTTGCGCCAGCCAGCGCGCTACCTCGGTAACTGCATCACGCAGCACGCCGAATTCGCGGCTTGCGGTATCGGTGATTTCCGCCAGCCTGGTCTGGGCCGAGGCGATCAGCATGAACGCATCGTTGGTCGAAGTGTCGCCATCAACGGTGATGCAATTAAACGAGTGCGTGGCGGCATGGTGCACCAAGGCTTGCAGCGCCGCCTGGCCCAGGCGCGCGTCACAAGCGATGAAACCGAGCATGGTGGCCAGGTTGGGTTTGATCATGCCCGCACCCTTGGCAATACCGGAGACGGTCAGCGCAACATTGTTGATGCTGATTCGTTGCGAGCGCGCCTTGGGCACGGTATCGGTGGTCATGATGGCCTGCGCCGCCGCCAGCCAGTTGTCTTCGCGTAAACCGGCGAGGCAGCGCGGCAGTCCCGCCACGATGCGCTCCACCGGCAACGGTTCCATGATGACGCCGGTGGAAAACGGCAAAATCTGTTCAGGCTTGCAGCCGCGCAATTTGGCCAGCTCGGCGCAGATGCGCCGGGCGCGCTGCAAACCGTCCGCGCCGGTGCCGGCATTGGCGTTGCCGGTGTTGATTACCAGCGCCATGACCGGCGCACCGGAATTCAAATGTTGTTTCGCCAGCACTACCGGCGCCGCGCAAAAACGGTTTTGCGTGAACACGCCGGCGGTTTTTGCACCAGCTTCGAGCGCAATCACCAGCAAATCCTTGCGCCCGGGTTTCTTGATGCCGGCTTCGGCGATGCCGAGCGAAACACCTTTCACCGGCAGTAATTCTCGTGGTGAAGTCAGGTTGACAGCCATGGTTTAATTACCGGTGTAAATTCCGCATCAACATTTACCCCTCCTCGCCCGCCTGCGCGCAATCAGTTCAGCTTGCCATGGCAGTGCTTGTATTTCTTGCCCGAACCACAAGGGCAAGGATCGTTGCGCCCGATTTTTCCCTGTTTGCGCACGAACGGTTTTTGTTCGGCCGCCGCGTCTGGCGCCAGCGCCTCGTCGTAATCGGCATGATGATACTGCACATTGACTGGCGGCGGTGGCGGCTCCACCGCCTGCACTTCCTCGCGGCTCTTGATCTGCACCGTCATCACGATCTGGGTGACTTCGGCCTTGATCCGATCCAGCATGCCGACGAACAACTCGAACGCTTCGCGCTTGTATTCCTGCTTGGGATTTTTCGCCGCGTAGCCGCGCAAGTGTATGCCTTGGCGCAAATGATCG
>JBOIFQ010000214.1:0-9723 GCA_050741655.1 Burkholderiales bacterium
TTGCGCGCTCGATCACCAGCGAGTGATAGCGCGTGGCCTGGAACGGATTGGGCAGATTGCGAAACACGCCGCGCGCCGCGTGCTGTATCTGCGAAGTCTTGCCATGCATGAGCTGTTTCGCGTGCACGATTTTGCCGCCGAACGCCTGGCCGATGCTCTGGTGGCCTAGGCACACGCCGAGTATGGGTATGTCTCCAGCAAAACATTTGATCAAGGGCACCGACACGCCGGCTTCATTGGGCGTGCACGGACCGGGCGAAATCACGATGCTCGCGGGCTTGAGCGCGGCGATTTCATCCAGCGTTATTTCGTCGTTGCGATACACGCGCACGTCCTCACCCAACTCGCCCAGATACTGCACCAGGTTGTAGGTAAAGGAATCGTAGTTGTCTATCATCAAAAGCATTTATGAATCCTTAACCGCCAAGGACGCGAAGATAAATCTTCAAGATTGGTTTTCCTTTGCGTCCTTCGCGGTAATGTTTTAATCAATCTTACTATCCAACCCGGCCTGCGCCATTTCCGCCGCGCGCAGCACCGCTTTCGCTTTGTTGCACGTCTCCTGCCATTCGCTCGCCGGCACCGAATCGGCGACGATTCCGGCGCCCGCTTGCACATATAAAATATTTTTTTTAATCAACGCTGTGCGTATAGCTATGGCGAGATCCATGTCGCCGTTGAATCCCAGATAGCCTACCGCGCCTGCATAAATTCCGCGCTTGCTCGGCTCCAGTTCGTCTATGATTTCCAGCGCCCGCACCTTGGGCGCGCCGCTCACCGTACCCGCCGGGAAAGTCGCTTTCAGCACATCCATCGCATTCAATCCCGGCCTGATCCGGCCTTCCACATTAGAAACGATGTGCATGACATGCGAATAATTTTCTATGCGCATGTTCTCGGTGACTTTGACGGTTCCGGTCTGCGCCACGCGCCCGAGATCGTTGCGCCCCAGATCCATGAGCATGATGTGCTCGGCGCGCTCCTTGGGGTCGGCCAGCAGCTCCTGCGCGAGTTGTTCGTCCTCGGCGGGCGATTGGCCGCGCGGACGGGTGCCGGCAATCGGCCGCACCGTCACCGTGTCCTGCTCCAGCCGCACCAGAATTTCCGGCGAAGCGCCGACCACGTGAAATTCGCCCAGATCGAAATAAAACATGTAAGGCGAGGGATTAAGCGCGCGCAACGCGCGATACAGCGCCAGCGGCGACGCGCTATAAGGCTGGCTCAGGCGCTGGCTTAACACCACCTGCATGATGTCGCCGTCGTAAATATAGCGTTTGGCTTTTTCGACCGCTTGCTTGAACGCCTGTTCGCCGAATTCCGAGCGCGCGGTTTGCGCGGACTGCGGCGCTTCCACGGGGATGCGCACCGGTTCGCGCAATTTTGCCAGCAGCATTTTCAGCCGCGCGCGAGCTTGCGCATAAGCATCCGGCGCGGCAGGATCAGCGTAAACCACCAGAAATAATTTTCCGGTGAGATTGTCCACCACCGCTATCTGCTCCGAGAACAGCAACAGAATATCCGGCGTATTCAGCGCATCGGGCCGCGCACTGTGCGCGAGCCTGGTTTCGATATAGCGCACCGTATCATAGCCGAAATAACCCACCAGCCCGCCGCAAAAACGCGGCAATCCCGGCAGCCGTGCTGCCTTGAAACGCTGTTGCAGATTCTGGATGTATTGCAGCGGATCACTGACTTCCATGCTTTGAATCAGCTTGCTGCCGCGGTACTCGCTGATTTTCTCGCCACGCACTTCGATGTGGTTTAGCGCCGCCAGTCCGATGAACGAATAGCGCCCGAAGCGCTCGCCGCCGACCACCGATTCGAGCAAATAGGAATACGGCTCATGAGCGAGCTTGAGATAAACCGAGAGCGGGGTGTCGAGATCGGCGAAGGTTTCCAGCACCAGCGGAATGCGGTTGAAACCCTGCGCGGCCAAAGCTTCAAATTCAGATTCAGTCATGAACCACTCCGGAAAAACAAAAAATCAAAAGATGGAAATAACGTGCAGCACCAACTAGCGCCAGGGGCGCCACGCGCCCGCGCCGTGCCATCTTTTGTTTCCCGTGAAGTTCATGCCTTGATCACCAAATCCGCTGCGTCTTTCAGAGTCGCTACTATAGCATCACAATCCAGTTCGCGCACGTCGCGCCCGTAGCCATAGGGCACGCAGAACACCGGGCAGCCGGCGGCGCGCGCGGCATCGGTATCGTGCGGCGAATCGCCGATCAGCAGCGTTTCATGCGGCGCGCTGTGAAAATGCGCGCAGCAATGCGTGAGCGGCAGCGGATCGGGCTTTTTCCGCGGCAGGCTGTCGCCCGATACCACCAGCTCGAAAAATTTGCTGAGGCCGGTCGCCTGCAGCAGCGGCAGGGTGAAGCGCTCGACTTTATTGGTGACGCAGGCGAGGCGCAATCCCTGCGCGCGTAATTTTTGCAACCCTTGCAGCACGCCGGGAAATGGCCGGGTCTGTCCGGGTATCAGCGCCGCATAATGTTTTTCGAACAGCGGTAGGCTGCGCCGGTAGATTTCGTCATCGGGCTTACTCCCAAGCGCGGCGGTGAGTGCGCGCTGCAGCAAAACGGCGATGCCGCCGCCGATGAAACCGCGGATGAGCCGGGCATCCACGGCGGGGAAGCCCAGCTCGCTCAAGGTGAGATTCGTCGCACCCGCCAGATCCGGCGCAGTGTCGAGCAGTGTACCGTCGAGATCAATCAGCACCGCTTTCAGCGGCAAGGGAAAATCCTTGGAACATGTTTGCGGCGCGAGCGGCACGGTCAAACCCTGGCCAGCTCGGCGCGCATGGCGGCGATGGTGGTTTTATAATCCCGGGTGCCGTAGATCGCGGAACCCGCGACAAAAGTGTCGGCGCCGGCGCGCGCGATTTCGGCGATGTTGTCGGTTTTCACTCCGCCGTCCACTTCCAGCCAGATATCGCGGTCCTTGATCAGCTTGCGCACCTGTTTCAGCTTGTTGAGCGCCTCGGGTATGAATTTCTGCCCGCCGAAACCGGGGTTGACCGACATGATGAGCACCAGATCCAATTTATCCAGCACATGCTCGAGATAATGCAGGGGCGTGGCGGGATTGAACACCAGCCCGGCTTTGCAGCCCTGCTCTTTAATCAGCGCAATCGTGCGGTCAATATGCGCGCCCGCTTCCGGATGAAAGGAAATGATGTTGGCGCCGGCCTGAGCGAAATCGGGAATGATGCGGTCCACCGGTTTTACCATCAGATGCACGTCAATAATCGCTTTCGTCAGCGGACGGATCGCCGCGCACACCAGCGGGCCGATGGTGAGGTTGGGCACGTAATGGTTGTCCATCACGTCGAAGTGAATCATGTCGGCGCCGGCGGCGATGACGTTGACCACTTCCTCGCCGAGCTTGGCGAAATTCGCGGAGAGTATGCTGGGTGCGATTCGATACATGGCCGCCGATCCTGAAAAAGATTTCCCAGGCGCATTTTACCCGTTCCCGCCCGCCGGACATAGCCTTTTGGGCGCGGCTTGGCATACAATAGTGTCATGGCTGAAAGCAAAAAATACGAAATCACGGTCGGCACGCGCACGACTTTCATTCCCGACCAGTCGGATGCGGAAAACGGCCGCTACGTGTTCGCCTACAACATCACCATCACCAACACCGGCACCGTGGGCGCGCAACTCATCAGCCGCCACTGGGTCATCACCGACGCGGAAGACCATGTGCAGGAAGTGCGCGGCTTGGGCGTGGTCGGCGAGCAGCCGTTTTTGAAACCCAACGAAAGTTTTGAATATACCAGCGGCACGGCGATCGCCACGCCGGTGGGAACCATGAAAGGCAGCTACCAGATGGTGGCCGAGGACGGCTTGACTTTCGATGCGCCGATTCCCGAATTCACTCTAAGCATTCCGCGCGTTTTGCACTAGAGTGTCGCTCGAATCCAGCTATACGCTGATCGCACCTTTTTACGATGCGTTCATACGCGGCGTGTTTTCCGGCATCCGCGCGCAAAGCCTGAAGCAGCTTCCCGCTGACGGCCATCTCAACATCCTGATTAACGGCATCGGCACCGGACTCGATCTGCCGTATCTGCCGCGCCATCATCACTACATGGGACTGGATTTAAACCGCGCGATGCTCGCGCGTGCCACGCCACGCGGCGCGGATTTGGATATCGCTTATGTTCAGGGCGACAGCCTTAAATTACCTTTTAATGGCAATATATTGGATTATGCCGTGCTGCATCTGATACTGGCCGTGGTGCCCGACCCGGTGCAATGCCTCAAGGAAACCGCGCGCGTGCTTAAATCCGGCGGCGGCATTTTAATTGTCGACAAATTCCTGCGCAAAGGCGAGCGCTCTTATATCCGGCGTGCATTGAATCCGTTGACTTCGCGCATCGCCACGCGCCTGGACGTGGTGTTTGAAGAGGTTTTGGAAAAGGTGCCGGAATTGAAAATGGAAAGCGATGTGCCGGTGCTGGCAAACGGCTGGTTCAGAAATATTAAACTGGTCAAAATATGAATTTGAATTCAGCAAAAAATTATTTATTACCCCCGTGTTTTGTTCTACACAAAGCTAGTAGACAAAAATGCTTTTTCAAGAGCCTTAAGTACCTCGTTATGCCGCTTGTTCTCACCTGTAAAACCAAAAAAGACAAACTCATTATAATAGGTATAACGACGTATTTCGTGGCTTATCCCAAGTCCACACACACGCATTAGTACACCGACTGTATTCTGATGTTTGTCGAGCTTCCACTCATGTTTTAAACGTTCGAAACAATCGCGACAAATCCTATCAAGTTTCTGGTCAAAGTCTATTTGCTTGGGGAAATTTCTCTGGTTATGAACAGGATTCGAGGTCTTGGTAATATCAAGCGCGGCTATGCCTACAGTATCTGTTTGCGATTCTACAACTCGCTTATCAATCTGGTTGAGAGCATCCCTCATGCGCGGTTTAATGGAAGCGTAGTTTTGGGGGCGTTTACACTCAACCACCACTTTTGTTCCTTGTATCTCGGTATAAAAATCAGCATTCCCCATAAAAAAGGCGCCAATTTTGACATTGCAAAATAAGCTGCGGTCGCCAGCTCAAAAGCTGTATTTCTTGGTCTGTTCGAATTTGATCTCTCTTCGGGATATGATACCGGTCCTTTGACCAAGTCTTGCAGCTTTTCCCTAAATCCATCTGTAACATGACCTTGAAGGTTTTTATAGATCATGATCAGGTCTGCAGCTTCGAACATGCTCTCACGCATACGCTCATCATATTCGACCAATTTCTCTGAAGACAGCTTAGATATTGCTTGACTTTCGAAGTCCTCCGCAAGCTGCTTCATGTCAGTCAGGTATTTATTTATGCGAGTATTCTCGACACGCATCCCTTGCTCTTGTAGCCACTCCACAGCTTTTTCTGTTAGTTGGGCAATTTCGCGATACGTCGAGGACGTAAAATTCCCTGGCATTACTTAACCCCCCGAAAGTAAATGGGCGAAAAAACCTTAATTCTTGCGGAAAATTTGGTAGATCAAGCTGTTGAAGAATTTAGGGCGATAACTGAGCTTAATTTAGTAGAAACGGTAATTATTCAACTGTCGTCATCTTTCTCGCCCCCGCGCGGCCAGGTCCACCACACGATGAGTATCAGCGCCAAAAGCGCAGCCCCCGCTTCCAATGCAAACCAGATCATGGGTCGTTTGTTATACTTGAGTCAGTCAATGTTTTCACTTTAACCAAAAAACCATGCCGCGCCAAATATCTTATTGGCTGTTCGCCGCATTGCTGGCGGCGTGCGCCACAGTGGAAAAACCGCCAGCACCGGTGGTGATTCCGCCCGTCGTCGTGCCACCGATTGTGACTCCGCCGTCCAGGCCCATGTTGCAGGCGAGTACCTGGGATGCGCTGCCGAACTGGAGCGAAGATGATTTCGTCCCGGCGTGGGATGCTTTTCTGCAAAGCTGCAGCGGGTTGAAAAACCAGCCGTCCTGGCAGCCGGTGTGTCTGACCGCGGAATTTTTCGAGCACAAAGACAACCCGCACCTGAAACTCTTTTTCGAACTGAATTTCACACCTTATCAGGTCCTCAATCCCGACGGCAGCGATGAAGGTCTGATCACCGGTTATTTCGAGCCGCTGATACACGGCAGCCGCAAACCATCGCAGCGCTACCGCTATCCGGTTTATGCCGTGCCCGATGATTTGCTGGTGGTGGATTTGGGTGAGCTTTATCCCGAGCTCAGGAATTTGCGTTTGCGCGGGCGCGTCGCCGGGAAAAAAGTCGTGCCCTACTACAGCCGCGCTGAAATCGAGAAAGACGAATCGGCGCTGAAAGGGGGCGAACTGCTGTGGGCGGACGATGCGGTGGAATTATTCTTCCTGCAAATCCAAGGCTCGGGCCGGGTCAAGCTCGATAGCGGGGAGACGGTGCGCATCGGCTACGCCGAGCAAAACGGCCATCCCTATCGATCCATCGGCCGGCTACTGGTCGAGCGCGGCGAGCTGCAACTGGAAAAAGCCTCGATGCAGGGAATCCGCGCCTGGGGTACGCAGCATCCGCAGAAACTCGCCGCGCTGCTGAATGAAAATCCCAGTTACGTTTTTTTCCGTGAACTCCCGAACAATTTATCAGGGCCGCTGGGCGCGCTAGGCGTGCCGCTCACTGGCGGGCGCAGTATTGCGGTTGATCCGCGCACCATTCCGCTGGGCACGCCGGTTTATCTCGCCACCACCTGGCCTAATACCAATAAACCCCTAAATCGTTTGATGCTGGCGCAGGACACCGGCGGCGCCATCAAAGGCGGCGTGCGCGCGGATTTCTTCTGGGGATTCGGCGAGGAAGCGGCCAATCAGGCCGGCAAAATGAAACAAAGCGGCAAGCTGTGGGTGCTGCTGCCCAACGGCTATGAGCCGCCGCAAAATCTGGCGGCGCAGATCAAGCCCTGAATCAGTTCGATCCGGTACTGCTCAATATCTGTTCCAGCTGCGGCGCGGGAATCGCTCCGGGAATCACTCTGCCGTCGGCGAATATCAGCGTCGGCGTGCCGCGTATGCCCTTGCCCTGACCAAACTCCACGATTTTATCCACGGGATTGTCGCAGCCTGCTTTTGCTTCGGGGCCGAAGCGCTTGAGCATGAAATCGTTCCAGGCTTTCACGCGGTCGCCGGAACACCAGATGGCCTTGGCTTTTTGCGTCGCGCCGGGATGCAAACCTTCAATCGGATAGAGGAAGGTGTAAATGGTCACGTCAGTTACATTGACAATGTCTTGCTCAAGCCGCTGGCAGAACGGACAATCGGGATCGGAAAAAATCGCGACTTTGCGCTTGCCGTTGCCCTTGACGGTCTTGATGGCGAGATCCAGCGGCAGCGCATCGAATTTTATGGCGCTGAGTTTTCTTTTGCTCGCCTCGGAAAGATTCTGCATGGTCTTGCCGTCGAAGATATTACCGAGAAAAACATAGCTAAAATTTTCGTCGGTATAGAAAAGCTCGCGGTCAATAAACACTTCGTAAAGACCGAAATAAGGAGTTTTTTTGACGCTTTCCACATTGGATTGCGGGAATTTGGCCTGCACCGCCTTTTTCACCGAGGCTTCATCCGCGCGGGCCGCGCCGGTAAAAACAAATAGCGCGAGCAGCAGGCAGGTTTTAAACCGGCTTGACGATTTTGACATGGCGCTCCCTGAAAATTGACGTAACAGTCAGCGTTGGACAGTCTAATGCAAGGCGCGTTGCACCAAAAGATTTTTTATTGGCGGCAGGCGGTTGGTAAGCCGCAAGCCGAAATTGCGCAGTCCCGAAAACCAGGGCGGGGTAAACAGCTGCTGCAGGCCGTGAGTGGCGAACTGCATGGCCAGCGTGTCTTCCTGGCGCGCGCGTTCATAGCGGCGCAATAACCGTTCATCACCGCAATCATTTTGAACACCGCGCTTCAATAGAGTTTCAGCCAGCACGCGCGCATCCTGAAAACCGAGATTGACGCCCTGCCCGGCCAGCGGGTGCACCACATGCGCCGCATCGCCGATCAGAGCCAGACGCGCAGCAGCCATGCGTTCCACGCGCAGGAGTTTCAGCGCAAACGCAGCGGGTTGAGTGATCAAACGCAGCGCGCCCAGCGCGTGCTGCCCGGTCTTTTCCACTTCAGCGCAAAATTTTTCCGGCGTCAGCGCCAGCAGATTTTTTGCAAAGTCTTCGGGCGCGGACCAGACGATGGAAATACGCTTTTCCGGGAGCGGCAAATATGCCAGCACGTCTGTTGCGCCAAACCACTGAAAAGCCCGGCCGCGATGCGGCTCAGTGGTTGCAAAATTCGCCACCACCGCGAACTGGCGGTAAGGATGACGCTTGACCGCGATTCCCGCTTGCCCGCGCACCCAGGAATCGCCGCCATCGGCGCCCACCATGAGCCTGCCGCGCAGCGTGGTTCCATCCTTCAGACGCAGCTCCACCTGTTGTGCTGTCCATTCCACTGCAGCGCATTGCGCGGGACAATAGAGCTGCAGATTTTCCTGCGCGTTGAGCTGCTGCCATAGCGCTTGTTGCAGCATGCGGTTTTCGACTATCAAAGCCAGTTCGCTCAGGCCGCAATCATAAGCGCTGAAACCGAGGTGCGACACGCCATCATCACCGTAAATCTGCATTTCGGTGATGGGGGTAATACGCGCCGCATCGAGTTGTGGCCAAGCGCCGCAATCCTGCAAAAACGCAGCGGCGCCGGGACTGATGGCATAAACCCGGTTATCCCAGCCGTTTTGTTGCGCTTTCGCGGGGGCCTGATTTTCCACCAAAGCCAGCTTGAGCCCGCTATTCCGCAGGGCCATGGCCAAGCTCGCGCCGACCAGGCCGGCGCCGATAATAATAAGGTCAAACAAGAGCGCTTACCCCTTTACATATAAAGGTCTAGACGCATCTTAGCATGTCTGAAAAACGCTTTTTACGGTACGCCAAAATTCACACAAGCCTTTATTAATCTTGACAAATTAGCGCCTTAACCAAGAGAATATCGGGTTCCGGTGTGGCGAATTAGCTCAGTGGTTAGAGCAGAGGAATCATAATCCTTTGGTCCGGGGTTCAAATCCCTGATTCGCCACCATTTACCTTAATTTTCCAGGGATTTCGTGCGCTTGAATAAAGCACCTATATTAAAGAGTCTGCCAGTTATGCTTGCCTTCTTGGTCTGGCAAGGAGCGGCGCATGCCGGGCGCATCCTGCCGCCGGATGGCGTGGCGGGTGAATTAAAAGACAGCCGCTATCCCTACGTCATCGTCAGCGGCAAGCAATTCCATCTGGCCCCTGGCGCCAGGATTTTCGATCAGAATAATCGCATCATTCTTCCCGGTTATTTGCCGAACGGCGCCGACGTGGTCTACAAACTCGACGGCAGCGGCGATCTCATCAACATGTGGTTGCTGACCCCGCAAGAAATCGAAACGCTCAACAAGTAGCCGTGACGAAGAAACTCTACATCAAGACCTTCGGCTGCCAGATGAACGAGTACGACTCGGGCAAAATGGCGGATATTCTTTTCGCGGCGCAAGGCCTGGAACAAACCGGGGATCCGGCTGAGGCCGACGTGATTCTTTTCAATACCTGCTCGGTGCGCGAAAAAGCGCAGGAAAAAGTGTTTCACCATCTCGGCCGCTGGAAGCACCTGAAGCAAAACAATCCGGATTTGCTGATCGGCGTCGGCGGCTGCGTCGCCAGCCAGGAAGGCGCGGCCATCGTCGCGCGCGCGCCTTATG
>JBOIFQ010000215.1:0-3066 GCA_050741655.1 Burkholderiales bacterium
CGATGGCGGCAGCAACCAGGAAGAACTGTCGTATCTGGGCATTCCTACCCTGCTCATGCGCAAAGCGACCGAACGGCAAGAGGGACTGGCCACCACGGCAATCCTTTGCGCCTATGACGAACAAATATTCGAGCGGTTCCTGCGCGATCTGCCCGGTTTGTCTCCAGTCAAACCTTTTATCAGCAGCGATTCGCCATCGAGAAAAATCGTCGATCATCTCGCGACTCTCGACTCACCGCCCCCGCCAAGTATTTTATGAAATTCGAAGAATCCAGTTATTGGCGGCAGCGAGTGACAGTGGACGCCGACCTCGGGGTGGTCGGGCACCGGTCCCTGGGTCGCGGTTACAACGAGTATATTTATCTGCGGCGGGCCGAGTGCCTGGTGCAGGCTTTGCGCCTGCTGGACATCAATCCTTCCCAGTGCAACGTGCTGGATCTCGGATGTGGCAGCGGCTATTATGCGGCGTTCTGGAAAGAGCTCGGGGTGACCGAACTCACCGCAATCGACCTGTCAGATGCGAACTTCCACCTTCTGCGCCAGAAGTTCCCGGAATACACTTTCCTGCAGGCCGACCTGACTCAGGCTGGCGCCATCGAGCGCATCGACGGCACTTATTCAATCGTCACCCTGTTTGACGTCGTTTATCACATCGTCGACGACAGCGCGGCATTAAACGCATTGAAAACTGCCGCCGGGGCACTTAAACCAAACGGCGTGCTGCTGATGTTTGATCAGCTCGCAGCGCGGGATTATTCTCTGCTGCCGCATATAAAATTCCGGGGTAAAATGAGTTATATCGGTTTACTTGAAGCGGCTGGACTGGAAATTGTAAATCGACAGCCGCTGTTTGTGTTACTGGCCCCGCCCGTGTACGGGATCAAGGCGATCGATGTCGTAGTCTCGGGTCTATACAAGATCGCCGGCGCATTCATCAAGAACCGGGAAAGCGCCGGCAGATGGCTGGGCAAAGCGGTTTACGGACTGGACCGGTTGCTCATAAAAAAAGGTATCCGCTTTCCCAATCATGAACTCATCATTCTCAGGAAGCGTGCTTCCGGCGAAGCGGCGTAGCCGCTCCACAACTTGCGACGACATCCAGCATGCAGATTGATATCGTAATCCCGTGCTACCGCGTTGGCAGACATATCACAGCAGTAATCCAGCAAACGCTCCTGCTGAATCAGGTGCGCAACATAATCGTGGTTGACGACGGGTGCCCCGAGCACAGCGGCGAAGTGGTGCGCGGACAATTCGCCGGTGAATCGCGGATAGTGGTGATCGAGCACGAGGCCAATCAGGGTGTGGGAGGGGCGGTAGTGTCCGGCTATGCCCACGCTTTCGCCAACGGCGCCGACATCGTCGTCAAGCTGGATGGTGACGGGCAAATGAATCCTGAACTGGTCCCACAACTGATCGCTCCGCTGCTCCAGGCGCGGGCCGATTACACCAAAGGTAACCGTTTTTTTTATCCTAAACACTTAGATGGGATGCCCCGCCGGCGCCTTTTCGGCAATGCCGTGTTGTCGCTGATCAACAAATTTTCCTCAGGCTATTGGTCCATCATGGATCCGACCAACGGTTTCACCGCCTTGCATCAGGCTGCTTACCGGCAATTGGACAGCGCGAACCTGGAGCGCGGATATTTTTTTGAAAGCGACATATTGTTCCAACTCGGTATCGCCAGTGCCGTAGTGATGGATGTGCCGATGTTGCCGCAATACCGGGGTGAAACCAGCAGCATGAATATCCCGCAAGTCATGCTGCGGTTTCCCGGAAAATATCTGAAGCGGTTTCTCAAGCGTATTGGATTCAAATACTTTGTGCGCGAATTCAATATTGCATCGCTGGAAATCATGTGCGGTATTCCCGCCATCGGCGCCGGTCTCGCCTATGGCATTTATAATTGGGCCGGCCATATGCGCATCGGCGAGCCCACTGCGGCCGGCACCGTGATGATCGTTGGCCTGCTGCTGTTAATGGGATTTCAATTGCTGCTTTCCGCGGTAAATTACGACATTACTCACGAACCCAGGATTCCTCTTGCCCAAAACTCTAAGCCAGGCCACTCATAACAATCCGGGTCTGATATAAAAATGACATTATCGCTTTATTCCGGCTTGCCCAAAATTTCAGATTACCGACGTTTGCTCGAATGCGATTTGTTCAAATCAATGGAAAGTTTTTCCGATGATTTTGTGCGCTCTCAATCGGAATATCTGAAAAGTTACCGCAAGAAATGGGTCGCTGACCCGCTGCACCAATGGAGCAGGCAGTGGGAATACCCGTTCGTATTTTCCCGGATTTCGGAATACGCGGGAAACCCGGACCGGCAATTGAACATTCTGGACGCCGGCTCGGGCGTTACTTTCTTTCCTTATTTCCTTGCATCCCGTTTCAGCAACGCCGAATTATCCTGCTACGACCATGACCGGTCTTTGGAAGCGGTTTACTCCGGGCTGAATGGCCGTGTTCAGCAAACCGCAAAGTTTGTTCCGGGGGATTTACGTCACCTGCCATTCGGCGATAATACCTTCGACATTATCTATTGCATTTCGGTCCTGGAGCATACCGATGCATATGCTGCCATCGCCGCCGAATTCCGGCGCGTGCTTAAGGAAACCGGGATGCTGGTTGTAACCTTTGATATTTCGATCGATGGCGATTTTGATATCCCGGCGGAAAAAGCCGAGGGCCTGCTTGAAATACTCGACCATCATTTTCCCCGCGGCAAGAAAGCAGAGTATGCAAACCTGGAGAAAAAGATGCGCGCGCCCGATATTGTAACGACCCGTTTTATTCTGAAATCCAACCCGGATCTGCTGCCCTGGAAATACCCCTTGCTCGCCGCCATGAAGCCGCTTATCAAGCTGCGCTGGCCCAAAACCCTGTGTCGTAACCTGACATTTTTTTGCCATGCATTCGTGGAGCCCCCGGGGGAAAGGTAAATCGATTTGCTCACCCTGGACAATAACTACCGCCGGCAGATGGAAGAGATTTACCGCAAACTCCTGCAGCAAGCGGTTGCCGGAAAATATGACGAGAATGCCTTGCCGTCCTATACCC
>JBOIFQ010000216.1:0-9217 GCA_050741655.1 Burkholderiales bacterium
GCCGTTATCCATGCGCACCCTGATTTGGTAGAACTGTTTTTTGTTCACGTTTTTTTCGATTTCGTGACCGGCATAAGCTCCGCCTGCTGCACCCGCCACGGTAGCAACGGTGTTGCCGGTGCCGCGCCCGACTTGATTGCCGAGCAGACCGCCTGCCACACCGCCCGCCACCAGGCCGATGCCGGTGGCATCGCCTTTTGCTTCCCGCGCGGTGATGGATTCAATCACCCCGCAGTCGGGGCAAGATTTCGCCGCCCCGGCCCGCGCCGGCGTTTTTTTCGCATCCAGCGGCACCACGCTCGAAACAAACGGCTTGTTGCTAGGCGTGCTTTGCGGGGCGTTAGTGATTTTGGAACTGGCTCCGGGAATCAAGCCGGTAATCGCGGCAACGCCGATCAGGCTGAAGATAATCACCGCAATCGACGCGACAATGATGAGCGGATGGGTTTTAGGCATGGCTGGCCTCCTTTTTTCATTTCAAATTCTTACAATCAGCGCGTTTTTCACCGACACCACGCCGCGCACTCCGGACGCAATACGCTCGGCCATCTTGACTTGTTGTTCGTCCTCGACGAATCCCGACAGCAGTACGTGACCGCGATAGGTTTCCACGCTCACATCCAGCGCTTTGATGTCGGGTTCCTTGAGCAGCTCGGCCTTGATGCGCGCGGTAATCAGACTGTCCTGTGAAAAACGTTCCAGTTTCGCGCGATGCAGCGTCGCTTCCGCGGTGGCGTATTCGCTGAGATCGAGTTTGCCGTCATGATCGGCGTCGGTTTCTTCGAACACGCGCAGCAAATCGCGGCGTGTTTTCAATTCCTGCCTGCTGAGATAGCCATCGTGATTGGTGTCGTATTTTTTGAAATGTGCTTCGATGCTGGGATTGATGCTCGCGGTTTCATCCTGTGCGAACGCCGCGGCGGCGCAGCACGCAGCGGCAAATGCGATGTTGCAAACAAGTCTGCTCATGATCGCCTCCTGCTTTTGGGCTTCAACTTTTGCAGCCGCGGGCGCATGCGCAACCCGCTCAATGCGCCGTTACCAGCACACCGCGTGCCACGGTAAAATATATTTTATAATCAATATATTATGTTGACTGCCGAAGGCGATGCTGTCGCTGCATCCCGACAGGCCGTGCGCTGCAGAATTTATGTGATTGATTGATGAAGGCTTTCGCTGTCTCTAAACCCCGACAGCGCGCCTTTCACGAGCGCGGCGTTTTGAACAGCGCCGGATCGAGTGCATGGCGCTTGAGCAGCTTGTAAAACTCGGTGCGGTTGCGTTTAGCCATGCGCGCCGCCTGCGACACATTCCCGCTGGTGATTTTCAGCAGCTGCGCCAGATACTCGCGTTCGAAATGTTTCTTCGCATCATCCAGCGAGGACAGCTGGCTTTCCTCGTCTTGCAGTGCTTTTTGCAGCAAGGTCAGCGGCACCACGGGCGTGGGACACAAGGCCACCGCCTGCTCCACCACATTGAGCAACTGCCGCACATTGCCGGGCCAGTTGGCGCTCACCAGAAGCTGCATCGCTTCCGGCGCGAAACTGTTAATCTCCTTGCCGTATTTGGCCGCCAAGTGGTGCAAAAACTGTCCGGCCAGCAGCGGAATATCCTCGCGGCGGGAAGCCAGCGGCGGAATCCGCAGCGCCACCACATTCAGACGGTAATACAAATCCTCGCGGAATTTGCCTGCCGCCATTTCATCCTCGAGCTTGCGATGCGTGGCGGAAATAATACGCACATCCACCGGCACGCTCTGGGTCGAACCCACCTGCCGCAATTGTTTTTCCTGCAGCACGCGCAGCAATTTCACCTGCAGCGCGAGCGGCATGTCGCCGATTTCATCCAGGAACAACGTGCCGCCGTGCGCCGCCTGAAACAAGCCTTTGCGGTCTTGCGTGGCACCCGTGAACGAGCCCTTGGTGTAGCCGAACAGTTCGGATTCCAGCAGATTTTCCGGAATCGCGCCGCAGTTGATGGCGACGAATGGCCTGGTTTTCCTGTCCGAAGCCTGGTGAATCGCATGCGCCAGCAATTCCTTGCCGGTGCCGGAGTCGCCGTAAATCAGGACGCTGGCGTCGCTTTCCGCCACCAGCCGCGCCTGCGACAGCAAATCCTCCATCAACGGGCTGCGCGTCACTATGTCTTTGCGCCAGACACTGCTATCCTCGCCCGCGCTCACGCCCAGCGCGCCGCCCAGCTTCAGCGCCGCCGCGACTTGCTCCAGCAGCACCTTGCTTTCAAACGGCTTGGTGAGAAAACCGAACACGCCGCGCTGAGTGGCGTCCACCGCTTCCGGAATCGAGCCGTGCGCGGTGAGGATAATCACCGGCAGCGTCGGGCTGGTTTTGTGTATGGAATCAAACAGCGCAATGCCGTCCATTCCGTCCATGCGCAAATCGGTGATCACCAGCTGCGGCGCGCTGATCGAAAGCCGCGCCAGCGCCTGCTCGCCGCTGGCCGCGGTTTCCACCGCGTAGCCCGAGGCCGCCAACCGCATGGATATCAGACGCAGCAGGCCCGGATCGTCGTCCACCAGCAGGATATGGTTCATTTTATCTTCACCGGCGGCGTTTGCTGGCGTTCGATAATGCTGCGCTCGATGCTTTTCAGCGCTTCAAGTTTTTGCTCCATTTCGTCGGCGCGCCCTTGTTCGGTTTTTATTTTTTCTTCCTGTTTCCGGTGTTCGGCGATATGCGCGGCAAGCAGCGAGGTAAAATCCTTGAGTTCGCTGTTTTCGCTGGTTTTTACTTCCTTGAGCAAGCCCAGAGCGCGCGCATCGTCACGGAAACCCGTGCCCGGCAGCGACAGCAGCAAAGCGAGCCGCACGCGGTTGGCGTCGCTTTTGCGTTTGGCGTAAGTCTGGTTCAGTGCGCCGTATTCTTTCTTGAGATCCTCGCCGGAGAGATTCGCGGCATAGCTGTAGTACGCGAGATAATCCTCCACTTCGCTCGTCGAGCGAGTGACCTCCTTGATTACGGTGCAGCCGAACAGCAAGCCGTACAGCACCGCGATCAAACACAATTTCATGCGCGCTCTCATTCGCCTGCTCGCCGGCACGGCAAGGTGACGCGAAAGTGCGCGCCCGCCGCGACGTTGCGCTCCATGACTTCAATAGCGCCGCCATGCGCCACCACATGTTCGCGCGCAATCGCCAGACCCAGTCCGGTGCCTTTCACCGAGCTATCCGCGGCCGGCCGCCCCTGATAAAACTCCTCGAACACCCGGTGTTTGTCCTGCGCAGTGACGCCCGGCCCGCTGTCTATGACATCCAGCCGCAGCACTTTATCGTCGCGTTCCAGATTGATGGCTATGGTACCTCCCGGCGGAGAAAACTTGATGGCATTCGACAAAAGATTATCCACGATCAAGCGCAGTTTTTCCTGGTCGCCCAAAACAGAGGCTTCGCCGCAACGCGTTCGCAATTGCACGTTCTTCGCCACCAGCGCCAGTTTCTGATCCTGCGTTACTTGATCGACGACGCTTTTGAGATTGACCGGCTTGAGATCAAGCGTGGTATGACGGAACTTGCTGGTGTGATAGTTCAGTAAATCTTCAATCAGCTTTTGCAATTGTATGCTGTTTTGGCGCAGGATGGCGGCGATTTCCCGCTGCTGCGTGCTCAGCTTGCCGCCCACCTCATCGCTCAACAGTTCGCTGCCCTCGCGTATCGCGGTGAGCGGAGTTTTCAAGTCGTGCGACACATGGCGCAGGAAGCGTGTCTTCTGCTGCTCGAGTTCAATCAGCCGCTGGCGCAGCCATTCCAGCCGCTGCCCGAGGTTCTCCAGATCCTGCGGCCCCTTCACCTCGATGACGGAGGAAAACTCCTCGCCGCCGAGTTGGCGGATGGCGCTGTCGAGCTGGCGGATCGGGCGCGCAATCAGAATGGTAAAGCCCACCGCCAGCAGAATCGCGATCGGTATCGAGGCCAGTACCTGCCACAACAGAATCTGCTGCGCCTGCGCCGCGGTTTGCTGCAGCACATTCACTTCGCGATCTATCAGCAAATTGCTTTGCGCCAGAATCGCCTGCGCCATATCGGACAGCTGCACGTATTCCAGCGCCATCTCCTGGCTGGTGCCGGGATCGCGCGGGTTATTTTGCAGGTTGGCGTAAAGTTTTTGCTCGCGCTCGACTAATTCATCCAGCGCTTTTTTTTGCGCGTCATCCAGCGGCAGACGCGCGAGTTCATACGCCGTTTCGCGGAAATTCTGATGCGCCTTGGCATAACCTTCGAGCAGACCGGCGTCGCCCAGGATGATGAACTGGCGCACCATGCGTTCCATTTGCGTGAGCTGTTCGCCCAGGATGCGGCTGCCCTGCGTCGCCTGCACCGCCTGATACACCGCTTTTTGACTCTGGTTGGCGAGGCGGTCGACGTACAACGCGGCGTTGAAGAAGGCGTAAACCAGCGGCAGCGATACCAGCACGAAGGCCAGCAGAATCAACTGCAGGAACGACTTCGGATAATAGATCTTCACGGCGGAGTTCAGCTCCGTGTTTTATAATCACGCAAACCGCGGGCGCGGAAGGGTACAGGGGCCGCCCCGTGGCTGTCCATCGGCTTCCTCAACAACATAGCATAATTGCCGGGCCAATACCGTGACCGATTCCACACGTCGCATCTCGATTATCGCCGCCATGGCGCAAAACCGCGTCATCGGCAAGGACAATCGCATTCCCTGGCACTTGCCGCGCGAATTGCAGATGTTCAAGCGCCTCACCCTGGGTCATCACATCATCATGGGGCGCAAAACCTACGCATCGCTGAATCGCCTGCTGCCCGGCCGCACCACGGTGATTGTCACGCGCGATCCAAATTACAAAATACCCGGCGCGATCAGCGTGAACTCATTGCAGGCGGCGCTGGCTTCTTGCGGCGATGATCATGAAATCTTTGTCATCGGCGGCGCGCAATTGTTCCGCGCAGCGCTGCCGCTCGCGCAGCGGATTTATCTCACCACGGTGCAAGCGCAAATCGAAGGCGATACCTTCATGCCGGAGCTGGATTTAGCGGAATGGCGGCAGGTTTCCCGGAAAGAATTCAAGGCCGACGAAAAAAATCCCTACGACTACATCTATTCCGTTTATCACAAATAAAAAGCGGACTGCGGTTAAGCCGCAATCCGCTTTCTTGCAGCAAGCCACTAAATAATAATTACGTCAGGCAGCGGAAAACCGTTGAAGTTGCTGGCGTAGCTGCTGGTGTAAGCACCGGCGTTGGGAATGTAGATGTAATCGCCTTCCTGCACGTCTTCCGGCAGCAGGTGATCACGCATCAGCACATCCATCGAATCGCAAGTCGGGCCCGCCACCACCCACGGAATCGCGCGCCCGTTGCGATCGGTGCGCACTTCATAAATCAGTCCTTCCTGGGTTTCGATAATGCCGCCGAACACGCCGGCGTCCCAGTACATCCAGCGTTTGCCCGCGCGCGTCGCGGTGCCTACCACGCGGCACACAAAATACGCCGCATCGGACACCAGATAGCGTCCCGGCTCGGCCATCACGCGGATGGTTTCCGGCACCTTGGCCAGCGCTTCGTTCACCACTTCGCCGATTTTCTCGATGGAAGGAATCGGCTTCACATGGCGCACCGGATAGCCGCCGCCGATGTTGAGCAGGCGCGGATTCAAACCCGCCATGCGCATTTGCTGGAATACCTTGAGCGCGTTCTCGATGCCGACGCGCCAGTTCTGCGGGTTGCGGCACTGCGAGCCGACGTGGAAGGTGACGCCCGCCAGATCCGCTTTCAGTTCCACCGCGGCCTTGATGATTTCGCGCACTTCAACCGGATGCGCGCCGAATTTACCGGACAGCGGCCAGTCGCTGCCGATGTTGGGCGTATCAATGCGCAAATAAGTCTTGGCATCGGCTTTCACGCTGTGGATCTTGCGCAACTCTTCCACGCTGTCAACCACATACCACTCCACGCTGCGGGCCGCCGCGTACTCGATATACTGGCGCGACTTCATCGGGTTGCTGTAATAAATTTCGCGCGCCGTCACGCCCAGGCCGAGCAGGAGGTCAAGCTCGGCGATGGAAGCGATTTCAAAACCCGCGCCTTCCTCTATCATGGTCTGCAACACTCGCGGATGCGGATTGGCTTTCACTGCGTAATGCGCATGCACGCGCGGCATGGTGGCCTGGAAGCGGCGGATTTTGGTGCGGACGATTTCTGAATCTACCAGCAGGAAAGGCTTGCTGTAGCCCTTTGCGAGGGCGCGCCGGACATGCTCAAAGTCCAGGCTGGTTTCGGGATGGGTGTCAAATATTTCTTCGTGTTTAACTCTTCGTCGTACAGCGGTACGCATTTGCATTGACAGGCTCCTTCAGTCGAGGCGCTAGGTCACGGGAATATCAAAATTCGTGAATGAGTTGCAAACCGCGCTGAAGACTTCCCTTTTGCTTGTCATGATGACCTCCTCTGTAGCTGACACCGCGCTATGGAAAATGGGGCGAATTATACCCCCCTGTTGGTGCGACGCAAGACCTTTTTGGGGGTGAAACTACCACTAATAGTAGGTGCAGGGGGTGCAAATATCAAGAAAAATTTAAGCCGTTGAATTATTTAAAATTATGAAAATCTGCGGCTCAAATTTTGGGCAGCGTCACACCGTGCTGCCCCTGATACTTTCCGCCGCGATCTTTATAAGAAGTCGCGCACACTTCGTCGGACTCGAAGAACACCACTTGCGCCACGCCCTCGTTGGCGTAGATTTTCGCCGGCAGCGGAGTGGTATTGGAAAATTCCAGCGTCACATAGCCTTCCCATTCCGGCTCCAGCGGCGTCACGTTGACGATGATGCCGCAGCGCGCGTAAGTGGATTTGCCCAGGCACAACGTCAGCACATTGCGCGGAATGCGGAAATATTCGACGGTGCGCGCCAAGGCGAACGAGTTGGGCGGGATGATGCACACATCGTTTTTTACATCCACGAAGGAATTGGCGTCGAAATTCTTGGGGTCGACGATGGTGGTGTTGATGTTGGTGAAGAGCTTGAATTCGTCAGAGCAGCGGATATCGTAGCCGTAGCTGGAAGTGCCGTACGACACCACGCGCCGGCCGTCCACCTGCTTCACCTGGTCCGCCACGAACGGCTCGATCATGCGCTGCTCTTGCGCCATGCGGCGTATCCATTTGTCGGATTTAATGCTCATGTCGGTATTTTCAGGCTTGGTAGGAAATCAGCGTCACGTCCGCCCCCGCATCGCGCAGCGGAATCAGCGTCTGATATTCCGGCGAATCGTGCCAGCGCTGCGCCGCGGCCGGGTCGGCGAATTTCAGCACCACCACGCGCTCGCAGTCATGTTTGCCATTGAATAGCGCGCGCTTTTCGCCGCGAAACAGGATTTCGCCGCCATGCGCCACGATGGTTGCGCCCACGCGCGCGACGTAAATTTGCCATTTGTCGGCATCGCGTACCGTGATGTGGCCAATAACGAAAGCAGCCATCTATCAAGTGTTTTGAATCACGATTTTGGGGAACAGCGCGCTTCTGTCCTGCGCCTGTTCGGCGATCTTGAGCGCCGTGCGCCGCGCGATATCGCGGTAAGTGCGGCTGATTTTGCCGTCGGGGTCGGATACCACCGTCGGCATGCCGGAATCCGTCTGCTCGCGGATGCTGATGTCGAGCGGCAGCGAACCGAGAAATTCCACGTCGTAGTCCTTGCACATTTTCTCACCGCCGCCGGCGCCGAAAATATGTTCTTCATGCCCGCATTTCGAGCAGATATGCGTGCTCATGTTTTCCACGATGCCGATGATGGCAATGCCGACTTTCTCGAACATCTTGAGTCCTTTGCGCGCGTCCAGGAGCGCGATGTCCTGCGGAGTAGTGACGATGACCGCGCCGGTGACCGGCACTTTTTGCGCCAGCGTCAGTTGAATGTCGCCGGTGCCGGGCGGCAGATCCACCACCAGATAATCGAGTTCGCGCCAGCGCGTTTCGGTCAATAGCTGCTCCAGCGCCTGCGTCACCATCGGGCCGCGCCACACCATGGGCGTGTCGGTATCTATCAGGAAGCCGACCGACATCGCCTGCAGGCCGTGCGCTTCCATCGGCTCCAGGCTTTTCCCGTCGTGCGATTCCGGCCGGCCCTGAATGCCGAGCATGGTCGGTTGCGAGGGACCGTAAATATCCGCGTCCAGTATGCCCACCGACGCGCCTTCGGCCAGGAGCGCCAGCGCCAGATTCACCGCCGTGGTGGATTTGCCGACGCCGCCCTTGCCGGATGCGACCGCAATAATATTCTTGACGTTGGGAATCAGCTTCACGCCGCGCTGCACGCTGTGCGAGACGATTTTGGTGGACACATTGACGCTGATATTGCCGATGCCGGGAATGGTTTTGAGTCTGGCGATGACTTGCTTGCGGATTTGCTCGCTCACGCTTTTGGCCGGGTAGCCGAGCGCGATATCCAGCGACACGTCGCTGCCGTCAATTTTTATATTTTTCGCCCACTTGCTGGAAACGTAGTCCTTCTGGGTGTACGGATCTTTGATTTCCCTGAGCGCGTCCTGCACTAGTTGTTCCGAAATAACCATTACTTCTCCTCTAAACCGCTTGCCACCGGATTTAACCTGTAAAGTTTAAACAATTATACCCGCCGCGCATATGGCTTTGTTACAATTCAACGATTTAAGCCTGCCCGATTCATGAAGCGCAAAATCCTCGTCACTTCCGCCCTGCCCTACGCCAACGGCGCGATTCACCTGGGGCATCTGGTTGAATATATTCAGACCGACATTTGGGTGCGTTTCCAGAAAATGCAAGAACACGAGTGCCAGTACGTCTGCGCCGACGACACCCACGGCACGCCCATCATGCTACGCGCGGAAAAAGAAGGCATCACACCCGAAGCCTTGATCGAGCGCGTGCATGGCGAGCATGTGCGGGATTTTCAGGGCTTCCATGTCGGATTCGACAATTACTACACCACCCATTCGCAGGAAACGGGCACCTTCGCCAGGCAAATTTACCAAGAGTTGCGCAAACAAGGATTAATCGAAAAACGCTCGGTCGAACAGTTCTATGATCCGGTGAAGCAGATGTTCCTGCCCGACCGCTATATCAAGGGTGAATGCCCGAAATGCGGCGCCAAAGATCAATACGGCGATTCCTGCGAAGTATGCGGCTCCGCCTACACGCCGTCGGAATTGAAAAATCCCTATTCGGTGGTTTCCGGCGCCAAGCCGGAGCGCAAGGCATCCGAC
>JBOIFQ010000217.1:0-2059 GCA_050741655.1 Burkholderiales bacterium
CAGGTCCACGCCGCCGTCGAGCAGGCCGCGCACCGCTTCAGTATAAGCCGTGACCAGCGCGTCAAAGTTGATGTTGCGGAATCCCGGGTCGTTCACATCGGGCGAAATCGAGGCGGTTTTGCTGGTGGGGCCGAGGGCACCCGCCACCAAGCGCGGCTGGTCCGGCGTTTTTTGGGTGAATTCATCCGCCACGCCGCGCGCGAGTTTGGCCGCGCTCAGGTTCAACTCATAAACCAGATGTTCGAGATGATAATCCGCCTGCGAGGGTGCGTTGGAATTGAAAGTATTGGTTTCGATGATGTCCGCGCCCGCGTCCAGATATGCCGCATGAATTTCACGGATGATGCGCGGCTGGGTAAGCGTCAGCAGATCGTTATTGCCTTTCAGGTCATGCGCGAAATCGGCAAAGCGCTGCCCCCGATAATCCTTTTCCGTGAGCTTGTAGCCCTGGATCATCGTGCCCATTGCGCCATCCAGAATCAGGATGCGCTGCTTAAGCAATTTTTCGAGTAGTGCCGCTGGCATGATAAAACGCCGTTAAAAATAAAAAAACCCGTTCTGCTTGCGCGGACGGGTTGTGTCTCGCTTTAGCAGTATTTATTGGAACCGTTCCCGGCTCCCGCGCCCGCAAGCTGAAATCAAATCGGCGCGTGAGGCGACAAATTACCTTTTCATGACCTCCTTGTCAACTTTCAGGCCAGCGTGACACCGAGCAGCCTGCCTATCATGTAAGTCGCGCCGCCCGCCGCCGCGCCGATGGCCAGCATGCGCAAGCCGCCGCGCCAAGCATGGCGTCCGGTGAACAGGCTAAGAATCGCGCCCACGGCAAAAAGCGAGATCGCGCTCAACACGATGGAAATGGAAAGACTCGCAGCCCCGGCGTGAAACAGATAAGGCAACAGCGGAATGGCGCTGCCGCAGCCGAATGAAAAAAACGACGACCAGGTCGCGCCCCAGGGCGAACCCAGTTCATCCGGATTAAGGCCCAGTTCCTCGCGCGCCAGCGCATCCAGCGCTTTTTCGGGATCACTGAAAATGTTTTTGGCCAGGCGCTCGGCTTCGTCTTGGGGCAAACCGCGCGCGGCGTAAATCAGCGCCAGTTCCGCGGCTTCTTCTTCCGGATACTGGTCAAGCTCCTCGCGCTCGAGGCCGATTTGATATTCATACATTTCGCGCTGCGAGCGCACCGAAACATATTCGCCCGCCGCCATGGAAAACGCGCCCGCCAGCAGGCCGGCGACACCGGAGAGCAACACCACGCCGGAATCCGCCGTCGCACCCGCCACACCCAGAATCAGGCTGGTGTTCGATACCAGTCCGTCGTTCACGCCGAACACCGCGGCACGCAGATTGCCGCCGCTGCCCACGCCGCGATGACGGCGGCCGATTTCTTCGACCGCGATTGGCATGGCGTGGCCGTATTGCGGCTTGGTGTAAAGCGACATGCCGCGCACTTTCATCGCCGCCAGCACCGGGCGCAGCCGCCGCGGGCCGAAAAGTTTCAGCAGCAAGGCAATGACCCGCGTGCGCGGATCGGGAGTGTAATTTTCCGGTGCGTGCCCGCCGTCCGCGCGGATTTTATCCGCCCAAATTGCGGATTGTTTTTCCGCCGCCTGCGCCAGTTCGAGGAACAGCGCGGCGCGCGGCGTGCCGGCTTCGGCTTGCGCCACCAGGCGGTAAAGATGCGCCGAGCGTTTTTCCTCGCGCCAATTTTCTATCGCGTTTGCGCTGCCCTCATTCATGAATTAATTGCGCTGTGCGCTCACTTCCAGCCCGCCGACAGGCGCATTCGCCACCGGATATTCTTCCTCGATGAATGCACTGCGCGTCCGTTTACGCACCTTGAGCAAGGTGGTTTGTCCGAGCAGCGCCGCGCGGGTGTAAATCACCAGATAGCGTTCGGCGCGCGGATCGACGGTCATGCTGGTCTGCAGTCCCAGGCTATCGCCGGCGGCGCTGGCGGAATCAAAATCATTTTCCAGCGTGCGGGTTATGTGAAATTCCGCATCCAGCAGCATGACCGCCGGCCGGAACAGGTACGTCACTTCAGAGCGGCTTT
>JBOIFQ010000218.1:0-3387 GCA_050741655.1 Burkholderiales bacterium
CGTCCATGCCGCGCAGGCGCAGGCCGTTGGCCGCTTCCAGACCGAGCAGGCCGCCGCCGATCACCACCGCATGCCGCAAGTGCGCGGACGCTTCGATCATGGCGTGGGTATCCTGAATGTCGCGATAAGTCAGCACGCCCTGCAAATCCTTGCCGGGAAGCGGCAGGATGACGGGATTGGAACCGGTCGCCAGCAGCAAGCGATCGTAATCGGCGGCGATGCCGTTCTCCGCATGTATCTTGCGCCGCACGCGGTCGATTTTCGTGATCTTGCTGTTTAAGTGCAAGGTGATGCGGTTTTTCTCGTACCATGCGACATCATTCAGCATGATGTCCTTGACGGTCTGCTCGCCCGCCAGCACCGGTGAGAGCAGAATGCGGTTGTAATTGGCGTGCGGCTCGGCGCCAAACACAGTGATTTGGTATAAATCCGGCGCGATTTTCAACAGCTCTTCCAGCGTGCGCACGCCCGCCATGCCGTTGCCCACCATCACCAGTTTCATTTTCTTCATATCACTTTTCACTTTGTCACTCGTCACTAGTAACTTGTCACTTGTCACTTGTCACTGATTTATTCAAGCCACCCGCTGCTGCCCAGCCATCAACACCGGGTTCGCGCGCGGCAGCAAGCGCTTGATTTCCGGCACGCAGGAACCGCATTGCGTGCCGCATTTGAATTTCTTTTGCAGGCCTGTGAAATCCAGTCCCTCCTTCAGCGCTGCCTGGATGTCCTGCGCCGACACATCGAAGCAATTGCACACAATGGCGCCGCGGTTGAGCGTGCCCTGCGGCGGGCTAGCGACCGGAGCCAGCACCCACGGACGCACCGCTTCGGCCGAAGCGCCCTGCACCATCATGTTCTTCAGCCATTCCTGCGCCGCGGTTTCACCCGACAGGCACACGCTTTCCACCATGCCTTCACTAATGCGCGCTGATTTTTCCACTTTGCGCCGCGCGTCCACGTAGCGCATGGTTTTGGCGGCGGCGTCGAGCAGCAGCAGTTGATCCAGTGCATCGAGCACCGCTTCGTCCACACCACCTGCGCTGTAACCGCGCAACACCACCACCACGTCATCGCGCCCCGCCAAACCCAGCGTGGCGTAATCAAAGCGCTGCAAAAAAGGTTTCAGCTGTTGCAGCAACAAGGGAAACGCGTGCGCCTGGGCCGCCGGAAAACGCCGCATGGCGGCAAGCTGGTGCGGCAGCTCGACTCGCTCCACCTGCACCGCGGCATGCTTGAGCTCGGGTTGTTTGGAAAACGGGTCGAAAGCGGGAGCCATCACCGCGTTCACGCCGGCGCCTTGCATGAACTGCCCGCCCCAGTGCATCGGCATGAAGATCTGCAGCGGATGCATTTCTTCGGAAGCTTCCACGCGCACCATAATTTCACCGCGCCGGCTTTTTATGCGCGCCACGTCGCCGTTTTTCAGGCCGCGCCGTTCCATGTCGCTGGCGTGCATGGATAAGAGCGGCTCTTCCACATGATTGAAAAGCTGCGCCACGTTGCCGCTGCGGCTCATGCCGTGCCACTGGTCGCGCAGGCGGCCGGTGGTGAGATGCAGCGGATAGCGCAAATCGGTTGCTTCCGCCGTGGGCTGGTAAGGCGTGGCCAGAAATTTGGCGCGCCCCGAAGCCGTGGGATAAACGCCGTCGCCGTACAAGCGTGTTTTGCCGGCGCTCGCGCCGGCTGGATACGGCCATTGCTGCGGACCTTTTTCTTCCAGCAGCGCGTAGCTCAGACCGGTGATGTCGAGATCGCGCCCGCGCGTGGTGGCGCGATGTTCGTTGAAGATTTCTTCCGCGCGCCGGTAAGGGAACAGCCGCGCATGGTCTTTGTTGAGCCGCGCGCCGAGGCGGCGCGCAAAATCCACCGCGATGTCCCAGTCGGCGCGCGCTTCGCCGGGCGCATTGAAAGCCCGATTCACGCGCGTGATGCAGCGCTCGGAATTGGTGACCGTGCCCTCTTTCTCGCCCCAGCTCGAGGCCGGTAGCAGCACATCGGCGTATTCTGTGGTGTCGGTGTGCTGATACGCTTCCTGTACCACCACCAGTTCCGCTTTGCGCAACGCTTCATGCACCAGATTCAGATCCGGCATGGATTGCGCGGGATTGGTGCAAGCGATCCACAACATTTTGATTTCGCCCGAGCGCACCGCCTCGAACATTTCCACCGCGGTCCTGCCGGGCTGCGCCGGCACCGATTCCACTCCCCACAGCCGGGCGATTTCAGCGCGGTGCGCGGGATTATTCATGTCGCGGTGCGCTGGCAGCAGATTGGCCATGCCGCCCACTTCGCGCCCGCCCATCGCATTCGGCTGGCCGGTGAGCGACAGCGGACCCGCGCCGGGTTTGCCGATTTGCGCGCTGGCGAGATGCAGATTCAACAGCGCCACGTTCTTGTCGGTACCGTGGCAGGATTGGTTGAGCCCCTGGCAATACAGCGACAGCGTGGCTTTGGATTGCGCGAACCAGCGCGCCGCCTGCACCACATCCTGCGCCGGCACGCCGCATATCTCGGCCACGTATTGCGGCGTGTATTCGGCCACACTGGCCTCCACTTCGGTGAAACCTTCGCAGTGAGCGGCGATGTAATCGCGTTTGACCCAGCCCTCGCGCAGCATCACCTTGAGCATGCCGTTGAACAGCGCCACATCGGTGCCGGGCAGAATCGGCAGATGCAAATCCGCCGCCGCCGCGGTGACGGTGCGGCGCGGATCCACCACGATCAGCTTCAAATCCGGATTGCGGTTTCGGGAGTCTTCGATGCGCTGATACAGAATCGGGTGTGCGAACGCGGTGTTGGAGCCGGCGATGAATACGCATTGCGCCTCGTCAATATCGGCGTAACAGGCTGGCGGCGCATCGGCGCCGAAGGAACGTTTGTAGCCGGCCACCGCGGACGACATGCATAGCCGCGAATTGGTATCCACGTTATTGGTGCCGATGAGTCCCTTGGCGAGCTTGTTGAACACGTAGTAATCTTCAGTGAGCAGTTGGCCGGAAATGTAAAACGCGACGCTGTCGGGCCCGTGTTTGCGAACTGTGGCGGCGAATTGTTCCGCGGCAAAATCCAGCGTCTCATCCCAGGACGCGCGCCGGCGTTGAGTGGCGCGGCTGGCGCGCATTTCGGGAAACAGCGCGCGCGCCGCATGCGCGCCAAGATGCAGCGTCGCGCCCTTGGTGCACAGGCGTCCGAAGTTGGCTGGATGCGCGGGGTCGCCGCGCACCGCCAGCGCTTTTTCGCCATCGGTCTCGATGATGACGCCGCAGCCCACGCCGCAATAACAGCAAGTTGATTTGACTTCGGTCACGCACGCCTCTCGCTTGGCGGATGCGCCAATCATTGAAGTTTTTAGCAAACCTCGTGCCAAGCATTTTTATACTTTAC
>JBOIFQ010000219.1:0-4360 GCA_050741655.1 Burkholderiales bacterium
TTGGTCACGTTGACCAAAAGCGTGGCTTGCGGCAAGGGGCGGATTATTTCTTCGCCAAACACGTCCTCGTAGCAGATATTCACCGCTACCTGCTGACCCGCGGCTTGCAGCGGCTGCGGGTCCGCGCCCCCGCGCGAAAAATCGAGCAGGGGAATTTGCAGCACCTCCAGCACCCAGCCGAAAAGCGGACGCAGCGGGATGAATTCCCCGAACGGCACCAGGTGTGATTTGCGGTAAGTCTGGGTGGGAGAACCGCCGAAACTGAACACGCTGTTGTAGTAGTGCTCGGAGTCCGCGCGCTCCGGCAAGCCGATCAGGAGATCGCCGCCGTTTTTCCGGGCATGTGCGGCGAATTTTTCCAGATAAATTTTGGGCACGTCATGGTAAAACAGCGGAAATGCGGTTTCCGGCAGGATGATAAGCGGGCTGCTGCTTTCCTCCACCAGGCGGCGATAGATCTCGAGAGTGTTGACGATCTGGTCGTCGCGCCATTTCAGTTCCTGCGGGATGTTGCCCTGAATCAGGCTTACTTTAAACGGCGCTCCCGCCGGTTGGGTCCATTCAACCTGCTGCAACAGCAAACCCGCAAGCCATAGCACAGCCAGTGCGGCAAGACAGCGGGTGCGCCCGCCGATAAAAAGATTCAATAAACCGGCGCTGGCCGCGGCAAAAAATGAAACACCGAATACACCCACAAGCGGGGCATAACCCGCCAGCGGGCTATGCGGTACCTGCGAATAACCGATGGCCAGCCAGGGGAACCCGGTGAAAATCCAGCTCCGCGTCCATTCCAGCAATGCCCAGATGGCGGGGAACAGCAAAACATTTCTGATAACAGGCGGAATTTCCGCGCGCAGGCTCAACCATCCGGCAACAGCGGGAAACAAAGCGAACAGCGCGCAGAACAGCAGCGTGGCGGTGCCGGCAAGCAGCACCGGCATGGCGCCGAAATCATGCAAGCTGACGTAAATCCAGCTGGTTCCGCAGCCGAAATAACCCAAACCAAAAGCAAAACCCAACCCGAGAACCGCGCCGGGTTTTTTCACCGCCGCGCATAAGTACAGCAGCAGCCCGAGTGTGATAATAGGGAGCGGGAAGATATAAAAAGGCGCGAACCCCGGCACGCTGGCCGCACCCAGTACCAATGCTGCCAGTGCTTTCCCGGACAGCGACTGGGGAAGCCGTAATTTCATTCCTGAGGCTTGGGCGGGTTGAGCTTCTGCACCAGCAGGGCATGTATTCTGCGGCTGTCAGCGCGCAATACCTGAAAACTCAGATTATCAAAACTCACTTGCTCACCGCGCTTGGGCAATCTGCCAAAGCGCGAGATGACCAGTCCGCCGATGGTGTCGTGTTCTTCGTCGCTCAGGTTCACGCCCAGCGCCGCGTTAAAATCGGGAATTTCAGTGGTGGCTTTTACCCGGTAGCGGCCGCTGCGTTCCTGGCGAATGTTGTCTTCCACTTCGTCGAAATCGTATTCGTCCTCGATATCACCGACAATTTGCTCCAGCACGTCTTCAATCGTCACCAGCCCCGCCACGCCGCCGTACTCGTCCACCACCATGGCGATATGATTGCGGTTGCTGCGGAAGTCCTTGAGCAGCACATTCAGGCGCTTCGATTCAGGCACGAACACCGCGGGGCGCAGCATGTCGCGCATGTTGAAATCCTGTTCCGCGTAATAGCGCAGCAAATCCTTAGCGAGCAGGATGCCGATTACGTTGTCTTTGTTCTCGTCTATCACCGGAAAACGCGAATGCGCGGTCTCGATCACGTAGGGAATGAATTTTTCCGGCGCATCGTTGATATCTATGAGGTCCATTTGCGAGCGCGGGATCATGATGTCGCGCACCTGCGTTTCGGAAACCTGCATCACGCCTTCGATCATGGACAGCGCGTCGGCGTCGAGCAGGTTCTTCTCGTAGGAAGAATGCAGCAGTTCGACCAGTTGCCCGCGGTCTTCCGGTTCGCGCATCAGCAGCGCGCCGAGGCGTTCCAGCCATTTTGGTTTTGGCGTTTCGCTCATGAATTAATCGCGCGCCCGGGCGCCGGCATTTGAATAAGGATCGGCAAAACCCAAACTGGTGACGATACGTGCTTCGAGTTTTTCCATTTTACCGGTTGCGGCGGCGCGTTCGTGGTCATAACCCTGTAAATGCAGCACGCCGTGTATCACCAGATGCGCGTAATGCGCCCGCAGTTTTTTGCCCTGCTCACGCGCTTCCCGCGCCACTACCGGTGCGCACAAGGCGATATCGCCGCACAGCGGCTGGCCCGGATAAGCGAAAGTCAGTACGTCGGTGGCGTAATCCTTGCCGCGAAAGTCGCGGTTGAGCATGCGGCCTTCCCTTTGGCCTACGATGCGGAAAGTGATTGCGGCCGGACGTCTCAGCGCCGCACGCGCCCATGCGCGGATTTGCGGTCGAGTGGGCAAGCGCACGCCGCGTACCGCGTATTGCACCGCCAGCTCAAGTTTTTTCGGGTTTGTTTTTTTCATGTTGCTCGTAAGCGTTGACGATTTTCTGCACCAGCGGGTGGCGCACCACGTCTTCGCTCAGGAAAAATGTAAATGCAATGCCGCGCACTTTTTCCAGCACTGCACGCGCTTCCACCAGCCCGCTTTTCTGGCCGCGCGCCAGGTCGGTCTGGGTCACATCTCCGGTAATCACCGCTTTGGTGCCAAAACCGATGCGGGTCAGAAACATTTTCATTTGTTCCGGCGTGGTGTTTTGCGCTTCGTCGAGAATGATGAAGGAATGGTTGAGGGTGCGCCCGCGCATGTAAGCGAGCGGGGCGATTTCAATCGCGCCGCGCTCGAACATCCGGTTTACTTTCTCGAACCCCATCAAATCGTAAAGCGCATCGTAGAGCGGGCGCAAATACGGATCCACTTTCTGCGCCATGTCGCCGGGCAGAAAACCCAGCCGTTCGCCCGCTTCGACCGCGGGACGCACCAGCACGATGCGTTTCACGCTGTCGCGCTCCAAGGCGTCCACCGCGCACGCCACCGCGAGATAGGTTTTCCCGGTGCCGGCGGGGCCGATGCTGAAAGTGATGTCGTATTCCTGCATCTGCCGCAAATACTGGATTTGGCGCGGCGTGCGGCCGTGCAGATCATGGCGGCGGGTCAGCAGCACCGGCGCCTCGTCCTGCTGCGCCGCGGTTAGCCGCGGATTGGCGACTTCGACCAGGCTTAATTGCACTTCCTCAAGCGAAAGGTTTTGCGCCGCCTTGCCATAGAAGTTTTGCAGCGCATCGGCGGCGATTTTGATTTGCCTGGGATCGCCGCGTAGAGAGAAATTTTCACCGCGGCGCGCGATGCTGACGTCGAGCGCGGCTTCGATGCGTTTCAGGTTTTCATCCAGCGCGCCGCACAGATTGGCGAGGCGCTGATTATCCACCGGCGTGAAGGAAATGTTGAGCGACTGGGATTTCAAGTTAGTGTGCAGGCTTGGCCGCGCAGCGTGTGCGCCAATGCCGCGCTGATGGTGAGGTCAATGAAATTTCCGATCAGGCGGGGATGTCCCGCGAAATTGACGGTGCGGTTGTTGCCGGTGCGCCCGGCCAGCTCGCCGGCATTTTTCCTGGACACACCTTCGACCAGCACGCGCTGCAGGCTGCCGACCATGGCGCGGTTGACGGCTCGTGCCTGGGCTTCGATTTTTTTCTGCAAACGCGCGAGGCGCTCGAGTTTAATGGCCTCCGGAACCGGGTCCGGCAACTCCGCCGCCGGGGTGCCGGGACGCGGGCTGTAAGTGAAACTGAAACCCTCATCAAAACCCGCATCTTCAACCAGTTTGAGCGTGGCCTGAAAATCCCGCTCGGTTTCACCCGGAAAGCCGACGATAAAATCAGAAGTGAGGGAAACATCCGGCCGTGCTTTGCGCAAACGCCGGATAATGGATTTGTATTCGAGCACGGTGTAGCCGCGCTTCATCGCAGCCAGGATGCGGTCCGAGCCGGATTGCACGGGAAGATGCACATGGCCCGCCAGTTTGGGAATCTTGCCGTGGGCGTCTATCAGGCGCTGCGTGAATTCCTTCGGATGCGAAGTGGTGTAGCGCAGGCGCCCGATGGCGGGAATTTCCGCCAGATATTCCAGCAGCAGCGCCAAGTCCGCGGTCTGGCCGCCGTGCATCGCTCCGCGGTAGGCATTCACGTTTTGTCCAAGCAGGGTTACTTCCTTTACCTCCTGCTGTGCAAGATCCATTACATCGGCGAGCACGTCGTCGAACGGACGCGATACTTCCTCGCCGCGCGTATAAGGAACGACGCAGAAACTGCAATACTTGCTGCAACCTTCCATGATGGAAACAAAAGCGCTTGCGCCTTCCACCCTGGCTGGCGGCAGATGGTCAAA
>JBOIFQ010000220.1:0-6581 GCA_050741655.1 Burkholderiales bacterium
GGCACCTTCCAGGCCAGTTCCGAGGTCAGCGCCCACCCGTACGGTTATGAGCGTGCGTTTCAAAGCGCCTACCTTGCCGCATTTCAAGATATTGGAACCAAGCTGGTGCAAAGCGGAAGCCTGAGCGCGGCGGTGCATTAGCGCACCTTCTCTGGCACGATTGAAAGCGGGTAGAATAGGCGCAAATATAACCCGGCCCATCATGAGTTCCGCGACGATTCTGGTCATCACCCATCTTCCCGATCGCGACGCCGCACTGAAACTCGCAAACCAGCTGATTAAGGCGCGGCTCGCGGCGTGCGTCAATGTCATGGGTGCGTGTACTTCGGTTTACCGCTGGCAAGGTAAAACCGAAACCGCGTCCGAAGTTCCGGTCTTCATCAAGACGCTGCAAGCGCATTTCCCCGAGGTGGAGAGACTGGTGAAGCAGAACCATCCTTACGAACTTCCCGAGATCATCGCTGTCCCTGTAAGCGCGGGGTTTAACGCCTATCTCGATTGGGTTGCCACAGAAACCCTGCCAGTCAAATAACCGCCGGATCCTGCCCATGCGCCTGTTGCTCTGTTTACTGCTGCTGATTTCGCTTCCCACCCGCGCGGCGGAGCCGGATTTGCTGGAGCCGGAAAAAGCGTTCCAGTTTTCGGCGCAAGTGATAGACCCCGCCACGGTTGAAGTACGTTATCGAATCGCGGATGGCTATTATCTGTATCGCGAGCGCTTGCAGTTCGAAGCGCAGCCTGCCGATTTCAAACTCGGCAAGCCGCAACTGCCCGCGGGAGAAGTGCATCAGGACCAGTTTTTCGGGCGCGTCGAAACTTACCGGGGAAATCTGAAAATCCGCCTGCCGGTGCAAGCTGCCGGCGCGGGCCAGGCATTTGTCTTGAAAGCGGTGTCGCAAGGTTGTGCCGACGCGGGCGTATGCTATACACCGCTTGAGCAAAGCGCGCAATTGAATCTGGCCGCATTCTCGAGCACGCAATCCCCTGGCTTGCCTAATTTTAAGGCCGCTGTTCTACCTGATTTGCCGCTGGCCGCGAACGCATCCAGCGACGAATCTTCGCAAATCGCCAATTTGCTCAAAGGCGGCAGCTTCTGGTTTATCGTCGCCACTTTTTTTGGCTTCGGCTTGCTGCTGGCATTCACGCCCTGCGTGTTTCCAATGATTCCGATTCTATCCGGCATCATCGTTGGGCAGAAAAGTACGGTCACCAAGACGCGTGGTCTGGCATTGTCCGGCGCTTATGTGCTGGGTGTGGCGATAACCTACGCCCTAGCCGGCGTGGCGGCGGGCTTGTCCGGCACGCTGCTCTCCAATGCCTTGCAAAACGCCTGGGTGCTGGGCGGTTTTGCGCTGGTGTTCGTCGTGCTCGCGCTGTCCATGTTCGGTTTTTATGAATTGCAGCTCCCGGCCGCGCTGCAAAACAAATTCAACGATAGAGCAAACCGCATCCAGGGCGGCAATCTGGCCGGCGTGTTTGTGATGGGCGGACTTTCGGCTTTGATCGTGAGCCCTTGCGTGGCCGCGCCGCTGGCGGGCGCGCTGCTTTATATCAGCCAGACACGCGACGTATTACTGGGCGGTGCCAGCTTGTTTGCCATGGCGCTAGGAATGGGCGTGCCGCTCCTCGCCATCGGTGTTTCCGCCGGAGCCCTGTTGCCGAAATCCGGCGCGTGGATGGAAGCGGTGAAAAAATTTTTCGGTGTGCTGTTGCTGGGGGTAGCGATCTGGCTTATATCACCGGTGATTCCGGCGCAGGTCCTGATGCTTTTGTGGTCGGCGCTGCTCATAGTGTGGGCGGTCTATCTGAATGCGGTGGACCCGCTGCCCGCGGCGGCATCGGGCTACGCACGCCTGGGCAAGGGCGCCGGCATTATCGCGCTCACGGCTGGAGTGGCGTTGCTGGTAGGCGCATTGTCGGGCGGGCGCGATATTCTGCGTCCGCTGGCGCAGCTTTCGGGCCCGGCTCAACCCGCGCATGAACTCAAATTTGAACGCGTCAAAAACAATGCCGATCTGGATCAACGGGTGGCGCAGGCGCAAGGCAAATACGTGATGTTTGATTTCTACGCCGACTGGTGCGTGTCGTGCAAGGAAATGGAACAGTTCACTTTCACCGATCCCGCGGTGCAGGCGAAACTCAAGGATGTGATATTGCTGCAGGCCGATGTGACCGCGGCCAGCACCGAGGATGCCGCGATGTTGAAGCGTTTCGGACTGTTCGGGCCGCCGGGGACTCTGTTTTTCGACCGCGAGGGAAATGAAATCAGCGGCGTGCGGGTGGTGGGATATCAAAATCCGGAAAAATTCCTGGTTACGTTGTCCGCCGCGTTGAAATAAATGACCCGGCGTGCGCTGCTGTTTATTCTGGTTGCGGCTGTGGCCCTGGGCTCCGGTGTGTTTTTTGGCAGGCAAGTGCCGCCCGACGCCGATGCCGCCCAAGCGCTGCTTGGCGCCAGCCTCCCCGATCTTTACGGCCAAAAGCAGAATCTCTCCCGATGGCGGGGCAAGGTGCTGGTGGTTAATTTTTGGGCCACCTGGTGTCCTCCCTGTCGCGAGGAGATCCCCGAGTTCATCAAATTTCAGGACCAATACCGCGAACGCGGGCTGCTATTCGTGGGGGTGGCGGTGGACAAAAAAGACGCAGTTGCAGCCTATGCCAAGGAAGTGGGGATTAACTACCCGGTTTTACTGGGTGAGCTTGATGCCATGGAGCTTTCCCGTAAGGCAGGCAACCATGCCGGTGCCTTGCCGTTTACCACCATACTCGATCGCAATGGGAAGATTGTCAGCAGCCAACTAGGCGGATTGACTGTGCCTAAGCTCAAAGCCATAATCACTCCTCTGCTCTAAATACCCTGTTTCATTTCAAGCATCTTATCGTAATTTCGACGAAGTTCAGCTAAAAAGTAGACAATTTAGCAGAAATTGTGCTAACTTCAACAAGATGAAGAATATCCTGGTCCTGCACGGGCCTAACTTGAATCTGCTGGGGTCCCGTGAACCGGAACATTACGGCCGCGATACTCTGGAAGCGATAGACCAGCGCTTAAAGGAACGCGCCAAACAGGCAGGCGCCAGGCTTGCTTGTTTTCAGAGCAATGCCGAAAACGCGCTGGTTGAACGTATCCAGCAGGCAGCCAGGGAAGGGGTCGAATTCATCATTATCAACCCGGCGGCGTACACCCATACCAGCGTGGCTATCCGCGATGCGCTGGCCGCCGTGAAAATCCCTTTTATCGAAGTGCATCTTTCGAATATTCAGGCCCGAGAACCCTTCCGTCAGCATTCTTATTTTTCCGACCTGGCGCTAGGCGTGATCAGCGGTCTCGGCGCACGCAGCTACGAACTGGCACTCGATTTCGCGCTGCAAATTTGAAACCTCCCAGCCACGCGGCTCTCTTTGGGGTTCGCAACCAGTAGAGGCAAGCTATGGATTTAAGAAAACTTAAAAAGCTGATCGATTTGGTCGAAGAGTCGGGCATCGCCGAACTGGAAATCACCGAAGGCGAGGAAAAAGTACGTATCGCCCGGGTGAATCAATCCTCGGTGCAAGCGACAGTGACGCCCTCTGCGCAACCGGTAGCTGCGGTCACGCCGCGGGCGACCGTTACTGAAGCGGCGCCTGCTACGGCAGCCGCGCCGGCGGCCGAACCCGAAGGCCATGTGGTGAAATCACCCATGGTCGGCACTTTTTATCGTGCCGCCGCGCCGGGCGGCAAGGCGTTCGTCGAAGTCGGCCAGCGCGTCAATGCCGGCGAGACGATATGCATTATCGAAGCCATGAAGCTGCTCAACGAAATCGAAGCGGATAGCGCCGGGGTAATCAAGGAAATCCTGGTCGAGAACGGCCAGCCGGTGGAATACGGCCAGCCCCTGTTCATTATCGGATAATCTCAATTGTTTGAAAAAATTTTAATCGCCAACCGCGGTGAAATCGCCTTGCGCGTGCAGCGTGCCTGCCGCGAAATGGGCATCAAGACCGTGGCGGTGCATTCCGAGGCGGATGCCGAAGCGAAATACGTGAAGCTGGCCGACGAATCGGTGTGTATCGGTCCCGCGCCTTCCGCCCAGAGTTATCTCAACATTCCCGCCATCATCAGTGCCGCCGAAGTGACCGACGCCGAGGCGATTCATCCGGGTTATGGTTTTCTTTCGGAAAACGCCGATTTCGCCGAGCGCGTGGAAAAAAGCGGTTTCGTGTTCATCGGTCCGCGGCCGGAAACGATCCGCCTGATGGGCGATAAAGTGAGTGCCAAAGCGGCGATGAAAAAAGCTGGCGTGCCGTGTGTGCCCGGAATCGAGGGCGTCCTGGGCGAAGTCTCGGAGGACATCGTGAAAGCCGCGCGCACTATCGGTTACCCGGTCATCATCAAGGCGGCGGGCGGCGGCGGCGGGCGCGGCATGCGCGTGGTGCATACCGAAGCGGCCTTGATCAATGCCGTCACCATGACGCGCGCCGAAGCCAAGAACGCATTCGGCAATCCCATGGTGTACATGGAAAAATTCCTGGAAAACCCGCGCCATATTGAAGTCCAGGTGCTGGCGGATGAATACCGCAACGCGATTTACCTGGGTGATCGCGATTGCTCGATGCAGCGCCGCCATCAAAAAATCATCGAAGAAGCGCCGGCGCCCAATTTGCATTACAAGCAGCGCGACAAAATCGGCGAACGCTGCGCCGAGGCCTGCCGTAAAATCGGCTACCGCGGCGCCGGCACGTTTGAGTTCCTGTACGAGAACGGCGAATTTTATTTCATCGAAATGAATACGCGCCTGCAGGTCGAGCACACCGTGACTGAAATGGTGACCGGGATCGATCTGGTGCAGGAACAAATCCGCGTCGCGGCCGGCGAAAAACTGCGCATCCGGCAAAAAAATGTGAGCTTGAAGGGGCATGCCGTGGAATGCCGCATCAACGCCGAAGATCCGTACCGGTTCACGCCGTCGCCGGGACGCATTACCACTTACCACACTCCGGGCGGCCCCGGCATCCGCATCGATTCCCACGCGTATCAGAATTATTTCGTGCCGCCGCATTACGATTCGATGATCGGCAAGCTCATCGCCTACGGCGACACGCGCTTGCAGGCGATTGCGCGCATGCGCACCGCGCTCTCGGAAATGATAGTGGAAGGCATCAAAACCAATATCCCGCTGCATCAGGAACTGATGCTGGATGCCGCGTTTCTGCGCGGCGGCACCAGTATTCATTATCTGGAGCAAAAGCTCGCGGAATACAAAAAAACACAATAACATCCGTATACAAATGAACTGGCTGACCCTGACTCTTGAAGCCGATGCGGAGCAAGCTGAAATTCTGAGCGAAGCTTTATTGCAACTGGGCGCGCTGTCGGTGGATGTGTCCGATGCGGACGCCGGAACCGGCGCGGAACAAGCCCGCTTCGGGGAACCGGGAGAGACGGGCGGCGCCTGGAGAACGAACCGCGTGAGTGGATTGTTTTCCCCCGCTGTGGATGTTGCCGCCGTGGTCAAAAGCGCGGCGCTCAGCGCGCATCTGGAGCATCCAAAATTTACCGTTAGTGATGTGCCGGAACAGGATTGGGTGCGCCTGGTGCAAAGCCAGTTCGCACCGCTGCAAATATCCGCGCGGCTGTGGATAGTACCCACCTGGCATACTGTGCCCGATGCGCACGCAGTTAATATCATTCTGGATCCAGGCCTGGCGTTTGGTACCGGCAGCCATCCCACCACGCGCTTGTGCCTGCACTGGCTCGATACGCATATCAAAGGCGGCGAAAACGTGCTGGATTACGGCTGCGGTTCGGGCATACTCGCCATTGCAGCCAAAAAGTTCGGCGCGCGGCGCGTCATCGGCGTGGACTGCGATGCGCAGGCGCTGGCGGCCAGCCGCAACAACGCGCGACAGAATATAATTGATGCGGAATTTTATGCTCCGGATGAATTACCTCCGCTCGAGTCCGACGTGGTGCTGGCCAATATTCTCTCCCATCCCTTGCAGCTGCTGGCGCCGCTGCTGACCGCTGCCACGCGCCGCGGCGGCGCCATCGTGCTTTCCGGCATACTCACCGATCAGGCGCACGAAGTCGCGGCGATTTACCGGGAATGGTTTGAGATGCGCGAAGCCGGCGCCGATTCGGGCTGGGTGTGTCTTGCTGGAGCGAAAAGGTGAGCGCGATGAGCATGGCCACCACCTGTCCTGATTGCCGCACTACTTTCCGGGTACGGTACGAGGATTTGCAAGCGAGCCGGGGACAAGTGCGTTGCGGGCAGTGCAGTAAAGTGTTCAATGCTTTCGTGAGTCTTACCACATTGGACGAGGCGCCGGGGGATATGCGCGATACCCCGCGCGCCCCGCCGCAAAAAACCGGTACCCGCATACCCAGCCTGGAAACCCGGGTAAGCGGCAATAAAGCCAAGCCATTCACCGGCGCGGCGCCGGAAAAAACCGAACGCAGCCCCGCCAAAACCGCAGCCTGGATAGCCGCCATACTGTTGCTGTTGCTGTTGCTGGCGGCGCAACTGGCGTATTTTCTGCGAGTGCCGCTAGCCGCATACTATCCGGAAACCAAGCCGTATTTGCAGCGTTATTGCGAGCTG
>JBOIFQ010000221.1:0-10279 GCA_050741655.1 Burkholderiales bacterium
GGTCCATCTGCGTGAGATTTTGCAATTGGTTGACGCGGTGGAACAGGAAAAACAACTGGGTTTGCAGCGCATAGCGCGGCATGTCCAGATAAAACTTCGGCAGAAAAGGATTGGCATCCGGCGTTTCAAGCAGGGCCTGAGCGCCGCAATGCCGCGCCAGCAGGCGCGCCAGGCTGGTCTTGCCCACGCCGATGGGGCCTTCGATCACGATATAGCGATAGCGTTCCGGCAGCACTTTAACCTTCCGTCAATTTTTCCAGTTTTTGCCCGGTGCAGCCCGTCAGCAAATCGGCTACGCGGCCGATTCCGGGAATCACGCAATCGGGCGCGATTTCATTGAGCGGCCGCAGCACGAAAGCACGCTCGTGCATGCGCGGATGCGGCAGCGTGAGCCCGTGCTCATGATGAATCAGGTCGCCGTAGAGCAGCAAATCCAGATCCAGCGTGCGCGGCGCGTTGGCGAAATCGCGGATACGCCCGTGCCGCCGCTCGATTTCCAGCAGCGCCGCCAGCAGCGCACGCGGTTCCAGTTGCGTTTCGAGTTGTGCCACGGCGTTGATGAAATCCGGCTGATCGAGATAACCCACCGGCGCGCTGCGGTAAAGCGACGAGCGCGCGACCAGCCGGCTGCGCGGAATCCGCGCCAGCTCCTCGAAAGCGAAATGCATTTGCTGCAACGGATTGGCCAGATTGCTGCCCAGCGCAACATAAGCGGTATGCTGTGGATTATCCGCCATGAATCATTCCGTGACGGGAGTACCGGGTTGATCATGGATTTTCTTTTTTCTGCGCCGGCGACGGCGTTTTCCGGGCGCTTCGTCCACCTTGAGCATGGCGCTGCGCTGCTCATGACTGGCATGCTGGAACGCCTGCCACCAGTTGCCGATTTCCGCGTCCACTTCGCCGCTGTCGCAGCGCAGCAGCAAAAAATCATAACCGGCGCGGAAACGCTGATTCTCCAGCAAATGAAACGGACGCTTCCCCGCACGCTGTAAAAAACGCGGCTGCAGCGCCCAGATTTCTTTCATCATCGCGCTATAGCGGCGCTGAATCGCCAGCCGTTCCGCCTGCTGGCTGATCACTTGCTCCATCGCCTGATGCAGCGCCGGCATGGTGTGCATGCCACGGCTTTCGAAATTTTTCCACGCCGCCAGGACTTCGTGCCACAGCAGCGCGGCGAACAAAAAACCGGGAGAGACCGGTTTATCCTGCTGCACGCGCTCGTCGGTATTCTTGAGCGCCGCCGCGACGAAGCGCTGTCCCAGCGGCTGCTCGATAATCATGTCCAGCATCGGCAGCAGGCCGCCATGCAGGCCGCTTTCGCGCAACGCGGGGACAGCAGCCGCGGCGTGGCCTGATAGCAGCAGCTTCAGCATTTCCTCGAACAGACGCGAGGGAGGAACGTTTTCCAGCAGCGGCGCCAGCTTGCTCACCGGCGCGCGCGTGGACGGTTCGATTTTCAGCCCCAGCTTGGCGGCAAAGCGCACCGCGCGCAGCATGCGCACCGGGTCTTCGCGGTAGCGGCTCTCTGGCTCGCCGATAATGCGCAGCCGGCGTGCTTTCAAATCGGCGTAGCCGCCCACGTAGTCGAGCACGTTCTCGGTGCGCGGATCGTAAAACAGGGCATTGATGGTAAAGTCGCGCCGCTCGGCGTCCTGCTGCTGGGTGCCGAACACGTTGTCGCGCAGGATGCGTCCATGCTCGTCCTGCTCGCCGCCGTCGGACTGTCCGCGAAAAGTGGACACTTCCACCGTTTCCGCGCCTTGCATCACATGCACCAGACGGAACCGGCGGCCGATGATGTGGGCGCGCCGGAACACCGCGCGCACCTGCTCCGGCGTGGCGCCGGTCGCCACATCGAAATCCTTGGGTTTCAATCCCAGCAGCAAATCGCGCACCGCGCCGCCCACCACGAACGCGGCATAACCTTTATCCTGCAGGGCGGTAATGGTTTTCAGCGCGCCGGTGCTGATTTGCCTGGCGCCAATCCCATGCTGCTTGCGCGGGATAACCAGCGCCGCGCCGGATGCGGGAGTTTTTCTATTGAAAACGCGGTTCAGGAATTTGCGTATCATCGCAGGCTGATGATTTGCCAGCGGCGTTGTGCGGCAAGCGCTCTTAGCGTGTCATCCGGATCCACCGCCACCGGATGGGTCACGCGCTCGAGCAGCGGCAAATCATTCAGCGAATCGCTGAAAAACCAGCTTTCAGTGAACGTATTGAATGGCATTCCCCGTTGTTCAAGCCAGCTATCCAGACACGCGACCTTGCCTGCGCGAAAACAAGGGGTGCCGCTCACCCTGCCGGTAAACGCGCCGTTTTTCTGCTCCGGTTCGGTGGCGATCAAATGCCCGATGCCGAAAGCCTGCGCGATGGGAGCGGTCACGAAACGGTTGGTGGCGGTGATGATGGCGGTCAGATCGCTGTCCTCCAAATGGCTTTGCACCAAGCGCCGCGCTTTGTTGCCGATGAGGGGCGCGATGCGTTCACGCATGAATTCGGCGCGCCAGGCTTCGAGTTCGCTTTGCGCATGGCGCGACAAGGGTTTCAGCTGAAAATCGAGAAAGACATGAATATCCAGCGTGCCGGCTTTATATTGCTGGTAAAAATCGTGGTTCTGCGCTTCATACACTTCGCGGTCCAGCACTTTTTTGTGAATCAGGAACTGCGCCCATTCAAAATCGCTGTCGCCGCCCAATAGCGTATTGTCGAGATCAAATAATGTCAGTCTCACTGCCCGCCTTGAAGCAAGGACGATTGCAGGAATTCACGCAGCAGCGGCAGCGTCACCGGACGCTTGGCTTGCAGCGAATAATTATCCAGCGCCTCGAGCAGGGCCAGTAGCGAAGACATGTCGCGCCGTCCGTGGCGCAGCAGATAATCGGCCACGTCGCGCGGCAGCGTCAAGCCGCGCGCGCCGGCATGGCGCTGTAGCGCCTGTGTTTTTTCTTCGTCATTCAATGCATGCACCTGCAGCACCAGCCCCCAGCCCAGCCGCGTGATCAAATCCGCGCGCAGCTTGAGCTGCGCCGGCGGCAAGGTGCCGCTCACCAGCAGCACCGCCTGGCCTTCGCGCACATGATTGTAAAGATTGAAGAGCCCGATTTGCGCGGGCGCGGACAAGCGTTCGGCATCGTCCACCGCGATCATGTCGAGCTGGTCCAGGCCCGGCGCGAATTCAGCGGCGGCATCGCAAGGTATGTATGACGCGCTCAAATGTTGCTGCCGGAACCCCTCCACCATGGCTTTCAGCAAATGACTGCGCCCGGAACCGGGACCGCCCCAAAGATACAGCAAGCGCTCGCCGGGTTTGGCCAGCATTTCGCGCAGCACCTGCACCAGTTCCGCATTCTTGCCAATGATAAAATTATCGAGCGTGGGCTCGCTGCGCAGGGACAAATCCAGCGCCATTTGATTCGGCATATTCAGAATTGCATTTTTTCAACAGTCACAGCAGTATATAGCCCACAGTATATAGGCCATGTTGGTCTGAAACCACCCCGAAAATGCAAAAAAAACCGCTCTGCCACATCCTGATTCTGTTATGCCTGTTTTACTTTAATTGGGCGCACGCCGCAACCACCGCCGGGGTGATCGAACTTATCGAGGGCGAGGTCAAAATCATCCGCGGCGACAACACCATTATGGAACCCATCGTCGGCGACTCGCTGGAAGAAGGCGACACCATCGTCACCGGCGGCGACGGCGAACTGCAAGTCAACATGCAAGACAGCGGCTTCATCGCGGTGCGCCCCAACACCAAAATGAAAATCGAGGCCTACCGCGCCGAAGGCGATGCCGATGATAAAAGCATCCTGTCTTTGTTCCAGGGCACTTTCCGTTCGATCACCGGCTGGATCGGTAAATACTCGCGCAACAATTACCAGATCAAGGCGCCCACCGCCACTATCGGCATCCGCGGCACCGACCACGAGCCGCTGTACATTCCGGAAAATGCGGCCAGAGCAGAAGGCGAACCGGGTTTATACGACAAGGTGAACGAAGGCGAGAGTTTCATCCAGAACCCGCAAGGCAGGATTTTCGTCAAACCCAACCAGTCCGGTTTCGTGCCGCAGCACGGCCGCGCCGCGCCCAGATTACTGGCGAAAATTCCCGGTTTCTTCCGTGCCACGCGCAACGAGCAGAGAATTTTGGAGAAACGCAAATTGCTGAAGCAGCAAATCGAGCAGCGGCGTCTGGAGCGGCGCAAGTTCATGCGGCAGAGACACACCGAACTGCGTGAGAAAAGAATGCAGGAAAAAACGCAGCGGCAGAAAGAAAAACGTGAAGAGCTACTGGAAAAAAAGCAACAGCGGGGGCAGGATTCAGCCGGGGAAAGAAAACAGCGGCAGCTTGAGCGCTTGCAGGAAATGCGCAAGGGACGCGACGGTCCCGCGGACAAAAAGCGGCCTAAGGAGAAAAAGCGCCGGCAACTTGACGAGGACGAAACGGCCGACGGAAAAAATACCCGCCGCGAGAGTGGTGAGCCAGCCGGAAGTCATCGCCTCCGGCGTTAGCGTAAAAACAGCGTTGCGCCAGGCAAGCCAGCGCGCGCTTCGGGGCACTGGCGATTCATTTCAGGTAAAATTCAGTCTGCGCCAAACCCTGCCGCCTGAACTCAACCATAATTCAATCTTGAACCCCACACCTTCCCTCTCCTACCGCGATGCCGGCGTGGACATAGACGCCGGTGATCGTCTGGTGGAAAACATCAAACCGTTGGCCAAAAAAACCCTGCGCCCGGAAGTGCTGATGGGCATCGGCGGTTTCGGCGCGCTGGTGAAAATTTCCAAAAAATACCGCGCGCCGGTGCTGGTGTCCGGCACTGACGGCGTCGGCACCAAACTCAAGCTGGCTTTCGAGTTGAACACGCACGATAGCGTCGGCATCGATCTGGTGGCGATGAGCGTCAACGACATTCTGGTGCAAGGCGCGGAACCGCTGTTTTTCCTCGACTACTTCGCCTGCGGTAAACTCGATGTGGCGAAAGCCACGCAAGTCGTCAAAGGCATCGCCCAGGGCTGCAAGCTGGCCGGTTGCGCGCTCATCGGCGGCGAGACCGCGGAAATGCCCGGCTTTTATGCGGCGGGCGAATACGATCTGGCGGGATTCGCGGTCGGCATCGTGGAAAAGAAAAAAATCATCAGCGGCAAATCCATCGCCGCGGGCGACGCGGTGCTGGGGCTGGCCTCCAGCGGCGCGCATTCCAACGGCTATTCGCTGATACGCAAAATCGTCGCTCTAAGCGGCGCCGATTTGCAATCCGATTTTCATGGAAAAACCCTGGGCGCGACCTTGCTCGCGCCGACACGCATTTATGTCAAGCCGCTGCTCAAGCTCATGAAAAAAATCCCGGTCAAAGGCCTGGCGCACGTCACCGGCGGCGGGCTGCTGGAAAACATCCCGCGCGTGCTGCCGAAAAATCTGTGCGCGGTGTTGCAGCGCTCGAGCTGGGAAATGCCACCGCTGTTCCACTGGCTGCAGGCGCAGGGCAATATCGGCGATCATGAAATGCAGCGCACTTTCAACTGCGGCATCGGCATGGTGGCAGTGGTGAACAGGAATGATGTGGATAAAGCCGTGCGCTTTCTGCGCCAGGCGGGAGAAAAAGTCTGGCGCCTGGGTGAAATCCGCAAGCGCGCCAAAAACGCGCCGCAGACCGTGATCGTATGAAATCCATCGCGGTTCTGATTTCCGGGCGCGGCAGCAATCTGCAAGCGCTTATCGCCGCCAGAATGCCGGTCAAATTGGCCGCCGTCATCAGCAGCGATCCCGCTGCGCCGGGCCTGCAAATCGCCAGGCAGCACGGCATCGCCGCGCTGGCGCTCAATCACCGCGATTACGCCGAGCGCGAAGATTTTGATGCGGAACTCGCCGCGCGCATCGAAAATTTCGAGCCGGATCTGATCGTGCTGGCCGGCTTCATGCGCGTGCTCGGCGATGCGTTCTTGCGCCGCTTTCCGAACCGCATCATGAATATTCATCCATCCCTTTTGCCCGCGTTTCCCGGCTTACACACTCATGCGCGGGCCCTCGCGGCCGGTGTGAAAATCCACGGCTGCACGGTGCATTTCGTCACTGCGCAACTGGATCACGGCCCCATCATCATCCAGGCCGCGGTGGCGGTCTTGCCTGGCGACAGCGCGGACTCGCTCGCGGCGCGCGTGCTGGAGCAGGAGCATGAAATTTATCCGCAGGCGGTGCGCTGGTTCGCCGAAGAGCGCCTCGTCATCGAAAACGGTAGGGTGCGCGTTATGGATGGCATGGATAAAATTTTGCCCATGCGGGTACCGGGAGTGGAAAAACAATGAAGCGGCTGGTTTTATTGCTGGCCTGTGTTGCGTTTAATGCCGCGGCGGCGGAGCTGCCCAAGCGCGTCACCATTACTTTTGAAATCAGCCGCGGCAGCCTGGGGCTGGGCACCGGGACCGAGGTGCTGGAAGTGAATGGAAAAAATTACTCCATTATCAGCCAGACGCATCCCACCGGTCTCGCGGCACTGGTACCCAAGGCCAGAATCCGGCGTGAGTCGCGCGGCGCCATAACAGAGCAGGGCCTGCGCCCGCTGGAATTTTCCGAAAAGCGCGGCAATGAACAGCCGGCGGTCTCCAAATTCGACTGGGACAAGAAGCTCATCACTTTCGAACGCGAAGGCGCAACGGAAAGCGCGCAATTGCCCAAGACCACCTATGACCGTTTGAGCATTGCCTACAATTTCGCATTCAATTCGCCGCCAGGGAAAGATCTGTTGTTCGCCATGACCGACGGCAAGAAGCTCTCCGAGCATCACTACGTGCTGCTCGGGCTGGAAAAACTCGAAACCCCGCTGGGACAATTACAGACGCAGCATTGGGCCAAACAGCGCGAAAAAGAAACCGACCGCGCCACCGACTTGTGGCTGGCGCCGGATTACTTCATGTTGCCGGTACGCATCGTCTTTATCGACAAGGACGGCGCGCGCTACGAGCAGATCGCAACCCAAATCAGTTATCAATGACGGCGCTTCCCGCCGCGCGTCTGGAAATGGCGGTTGCGGCCTGGCGCGCGATCTCGCCCTTGAACGAACCGGCGGACAACTTGCTCTCGCGTTTTTTCCGCGCGCATCCCCAGGCCGGTTTGCACGATCGCGGCTTCATCGCCGATACCGTGTTCGGCCTGCTGCGCCATCGCTTTTTGGTCGACAGCAGCGGCGCCGCCACCCCGCGGCGGCTGATCCTCGCTTATCTTCTGAAATTTACCGGATTGAGCCTGCGCGAGCTCGAGCCCTGCCTGTCGCGCGAGGAAGCGAAATGGCTGGCGCAGCTCAAGCAAGCCGCGCTCGCGGATCTGCCCTTCCACGTGCGCGCCGAATTGCCGCAGTGGCTGATTGAAAAACTCGAAGATCAGCTAAGCAGAGATGAAATTCTCGCGCTTGGGCGCGGCATGCAAAATCCCGCGCCGCTGGATTTGCGCGTCAACACCGTGCGCGCCAGCCGCGAGGAAGTGCTGCACGCGCTGCTGGCGGAAGGCCTGCAAGCCGAATCCACGCCGTATTCTCCCATCGGAGTGCGGCTCAACGACAAGATTTCGCTCAGTCGCCATCCGCTTTTCATGGCGGGGAAAATCGAGGTACAGGACGAAGGCAGCCAGTTATTGTGCTTCCTGCTGGCGCCGCGCCGCAACGAAATGGTGGTGGATTTCTGCGCCGGCAGCGGCGGCAAGGCGCTGGCACTGGGCGCCCTGATGAGCAGCCAGGGACGGGTCTACGCTTTCGACGTGTCCGACCGCAGGCTTATCAATCTGAAACCCAGATTAAAACGCTCGGGCCTGAGCAATCTGCATCCGCAGCGCCTGGACAGCGAGAATGACACCAAACTCAAACGCCTCGCCGGAAAAATTGATCGCGTGCTGGTGGATGCGCCGTGCAGCGGCCTGGGCACGCTGCGCCGCAATCCCGATTTGAAATTTCGCCAGTCGCCGCACAGCATCGAAGAACTCAAGCAAAAACAATTTTCAATTCTGCAGCACGCCGCGAAACTGCTGAAGCCCGGAGGACGTCTGGTGTATGCCACATGCAGTATTCTGCAGGAAGAAAATCAGCAAATCGTATCTAAATTTTTACTTGGAAATAATCAATTTGCGTTAGCAAACAGCAGCGGGATTCTGGCGCAGCATGCGATTCCTCTCGACACCGGCGAGTATTTTCAACTTGCGCCGCATACCCATGGCACCGATGGTTTTTTCGCGGCGGTAATGGAGAAAATTAATGGCTAAATTATTTTTGCTCAAAAGCAGTTTGGCGTTAGTACTGCTCGTCGCCGCGCTTTCCACGCCTGCTTTTCAGGAACCGCTCATCCCGTCAGGCAAAACGCTGGCGGCGACCGGCACGATAGAACTGGCGTTTACCCCTGACCAGGCCGCCGACCGCATGGTGATTAACGCCGTCAACCATGCGCACACGCAGATTCTGGTGCAGGCGTTCAGCTTTACTCATCGCGCCATCGCCCAAGCACTCATCAACGCTAAAAAACGCGGCGTGGACGTGCAGCTCATCGCCGACGCCGAACAAACCGAAAAAATCAGCAACAACATGATCGCCGGCATCGCCGCCGCGGGCATCATCACCTATCTCGATTTCCAGCACCTGAGCGCGCACAACAAAATCATGGTGATCGATGCCGGCGGCGCGGACGCGGCGGTGGTCACCGGCTCGTTCAATTTCACGCATGCGGCGCAATTCAAGAACGCGGAGAATCTCATCATCTTGCGCGGCAACCCGCAACTCACCGCGGCTTATCTGGAAAACTGGAACCACCATCTGGCGCATGCCTCGCGCTTTCGCAAGTAAGCCTTCACCTGTCACTCGTCACTAGTCACTCGTCACTTGTCACCCTCAAATCAGGTCTAAACCCTGGTCTAAAACGCTGTGGAAAAGCGCTTTGCTTGATTCTTGGATAGCGCGTAGAATGGCCTTGAATTAGCTCTTTACAAGGAAAAAATGGATTATTTATCAACATCTTATATATCCGGTGTGGTTGATTTGCCGTGGTGGGGATACGTCATAGTCGCTTTGGTGTTTACCCACATCACCATTGCCGCGGTTACGATTTACCTGCACCGCTGCCAGGCGCACCGCGCGCTGGAACTGCATCCCGTCATCAGTCATTTTTTCCGCCTCTGGCTATGGCTCACCACCGGCATGGAAACCAAGGCCTGGGCGGCGATCCATCGCAAGCATCACGCCAAATGCGAAACCTTGGAAGACCCGCATAGCCCGCAAATCCTGGGGATTCAAAAAGTGCTATGGGAAGGCGCCGAGCTTTACAAGCAAGAGGCGAAAAACCCGGAGACGCTGGAAAAATACGGCGCCGGCACGCCGGATGACTGGCTGGAGAACAATCTATATACGAAGCACAGCGTGCTTGGCGTCGCGCTGATGCTGATCATTAACTTCGCGCTGTTCGGGGCTATCGGCATTACAATATGGGCGGTGCAGATGATCTGGATCCCGTTTTTCGCGGCCGGCATCATCAATGGCGTCGGCCACTACTGGGGCTACCGTAATTTCCAGTGCGACGATGCGGCGCGCAATGTCTTCCCTTGGGGCATCCTCATCGGCGGCGAGGAATTGCACAACAACCACCACGCCTACGCCACCTCGGCGCGGCTTTCCAATAAATGGTACGAGTTCGATATCGGCTGGCTCTATATCCGCTGCATGGAAATTTTCGGCTTTGCTCAAGTGAAAAAAATAGCGCCGAAAATTCGCTTCAATCTTAACAAGGCGCAGTGCGACGACGAAACGCTGGAAGCGGTCATTACCCACCGCTACGACGTGCTGGCCAAATTCGCCCAATCGGTAAAGCAGACCTACGCCGAGGAGATACAAAAGCTCAAGGCGCGCGCCGCGCAAATGGACGGCCAGACCTGGCGCAATCTGAAAAAACGCTGGCTGCACCAGGAGGCCCGGGATTTGCAGGTGCAAGAACGCGCCCAGCTCAATGAAGTTTTGAGCAAGAGCAAGATCATGGAAACCGTGTATTCCATGCGGCAGGAGCTGTCGCAACTGTGGCAGCGCTCGAGCGCTTCCCGGGAGCAGTTGGTCAAGCAGCTGCAGGATTGGTGCCACCGCGCCGAAGCCAGCGGTATTGCCTCGCTGCAAGAGTTTTCCAGAAAGCTGCGCTGCTACGTTTAGCTGTAATTTCCAGATCAAATAAAAAGCCCGCTTGATGCGGGCTTTTTATTTGGCGGCAGATCCTTCGGCTGCGCCTCGGGATAAAATGACCGCTGCGCGTACGGC
>JBOIFQ010000222.1:0-1869 GCA_050741655.1 Burkholderiales bacterium
AATCATAATAGAAACCGTCTTCGATCACCGGCCCGATGGTCACTTGCGCATCGGGAAAAAGTTCTTTCACCGCATGCGCTAGCAGATGCGCGCTGGAATGGCGGATGATTTCCAGCCCGTCTTTGTCTTTTTCGGTGACGATGGCAAGCTCGCTGTCTTTATCCACCACAAACGAGGTGTCCACCAGCTTGCCGTTGACCCTGCCGGCCAGCGCGGCACGCGCCAGCCCGGCGCCGATGCTGGCGGCGATTTCCGCCACCGTCATGGGCTTCTCAAACTTGCGCTGCGAACCGTCGGGCAAACGCACTACCGGCATAAATTAAGTCCACAAAACAAAAGTGCGGTACCACCGCACTGTGACATTAGAAATAATAGCATAGAGATAACTCAGCCAACTTGATGCAAAACGTCACGAGCAAACCAAGATGTTAGGCGAACCCGAAGCTGTGTCGGTCCAGTGCTATGGCCTTGATCAGGGCGTAAACTTCCTGCCCCGTCTTAAGATTCAGATCATGCAGCGAGCGGCGCGTGACCCGCGCCACAATCTGCGTGCCGCCCACGTCCATGCGCACATCCACGATCGGCGCTTGCTGATTTCCGATCTGCACCACGCGTCCGCGCAGGACATTCAGGATGCTCGCCGCCTGCGGGGGTTGCAGCGCCAGCGCCACATCGCGCGCGCGTATGCGTACCCGGACTTTTTCGCCGATCAAGGCGTCGAGATTGACCACATGCAGTTCTCCGCCCGCAAAGTTGAGCGTGGTCAAATCAAATTCGGCGTCGTGACGGCTGACCGTGGTTTCCACCACCGCGCCGGATTCGTAACGCCCGGTCAGCGGCCACAGATCGAGCCGGTTCATGATGTCCTCGACCCCGCCGGCCGCGATGGATTTCCCTTCCGACATCAACACCACGGTGTCGGCCAGGCGCACCGCTTCCTCGATGGCGTGCGTCACATAGACGATGGGAATCCTGACTTCCTCGCGCAGCAGTTCGATGTATTGCAGGATCTCGGTCTTGCGCTGGATGTCGAGCGACGCCAGCGGCTCGTCCATCAGCAAAATGCGCGGACTCGCCAGCAAGGCGCGGCCGATGGCGACGCGCTGCTTTTCACCGCCCGACAAAGCCGCCGGCCGGCGCTCGAGAAAATTTTCCAGTCCGAGCAATTCGATCATATGCCCGAATTTCACATAATGTTCGCCGGCGGGCCGCCAACGCTGTCCATAAAGCAGGTTATGACGCACGTTGAGATGCGGGAACAAGCGCCCTTCCTGAAACACATAACCCACACGGCGGCGGTGCGTGGCGAGATTGATGTGATTCGCATCATCAAACAGAACTTCGCCATTGACCACGATGCGCCCGCGGTCCGGCTGCACGATTCCGGCAATGGCGTTGACCAGAGTGGTCTTGCCGGAACCGGAACGCCCGAACAAAGCCGTCACGCCACTGCCGCAGTCAAACGCTGCTTGCAGGTGAAATCCGCCGCGCTGCAATTCAATGTTGATCTGCAGGCTCATGTCCGCTCACGCGCCGCTGCGCGCGCCGCACCAGGATTTCCGAAACCATGAGCGCGGCCAGCGACAGCAGCACCGCGATCACGCTCAGCCGCAGCGCCTGCGCATCGCCGCTCACGGTTTGGGTAAAAGTATAGATGGCGAGCGGCAGCGTGCGCGTCTCGCCGGGAATATTGGAAACGAAAGTAATGGTGGCGCCGAATTCACCCAGCCCGCGCGCGAACGACAGCAGGATGCCGGTGAGAATTCCCGGCAGCGCGAGCGGCAGCGTGATGGTCGCGAAAATCCACACCGGGCCCGCGCCCAGCGTGCTGGCTGCTGCTTCGAGGTTGCGATCAATGGCGTCCAGCGA
>JBOIFQ010000223.1:0-2723 GCA_050741655.1 Burkholderiales bacterium
ACTCCTTACTCCTTACTCCTTACTCCTTACTCCTAACCCCTCACCCCTCACGATTTTAGTTCCCGCCAGCCGGTCGTGCAGAAACTGGCGGTCGCGGTCTATCAGCGCCCATAACAATCCGCATCCGGCCAGGCTGATTCCGGCGCATGCCAGCACGAAGCGGATAAACGTTTGTTTGAGCGAGAGCGGCGCGCCGTTCACGCCGGTCACGCGCAGCTTCCAGGTTTTCATCGCCAGCGTTTGTCCGCCGCGCATCCAGCACCAGGCGAAATAGCCAAACGCCACCAGCAGTAAAAATATCCGCAGCAGCGCGCGCAGCCAGGAAGAGTTTGCGTCATGCGCGATTAAGGTAAAAACCACGCCCGCCGCCCATAATACCGTGGCCAGCAGCAACGCTTCATAGAGCAGACTGGCGAGGCGGCGGCGCAGGCTGGCGGGAGGAGGGGAATCCTGCAAGGAAGGCGCGCTTTAGCGCGGTACCGTCGGGCCAGCCGGCGCTATGGCAGTCGTATCAGCGGGCGATGCCAGCGGTGCCTGACGGCTGCGTTCTTCCTGGTATTGATGCCATTTTTTTCCGATTTCCTGGCGCTTTTCGGGCGGAAGTTTTTTGATGTTCTGGTATTTCTCGCGCGCCTGCTGGCGTTGTTGCGGAGTGAGCTTGGCCCATTCGCGCATTTGCGATTGCAGCTTCTGCTGTTTTTGCGGCGGCATTTTCGGATAGCGTTCGGCGATGCTTATCCACTTTTTACGCCGTGCCGGCTCGATATTGCTCCATTCCGGCTCGAGCGGCGCCAGAATCTGTTTTTGCTGCGGTGTCAACTCCGCCCAAGTGGGTGATTTGGTTGCTGCGGGGGCGGCGTTAACGAGGGACGCGAAGCATAGCAGCATCACCGCTAAGAGCGATTTAGCCATGCATCGAAATCCTTGTCGAGATAAGCGTTGATAGGCAGATCGTCGGTTAGCAGGCTCAAATCGATTTCCACAAGGTCGTTGCTTTGCTGCAGGTTTTGCCAATAGACAGCCCCGCCCAGACCGGCCAGCAGCACCGCCAGCATCAGCAGGGATTTGGCGCTCAGCACCGGGCCCAGGCTGTTTGTTATAGCCCAAGTCGAGCTGACAGGCGCGGCGCTGAATTTGTCCAGCGCCTTGCGGCGCGCGGCCTGCAGACGGTACAGCGTACCTGGTTTGAGTTGGTCCGCACCCCGGTCGAGATGGTGGGCAATTTGGCTGCCCAACTCCTGTTCGTTCATAATCCGACTCCTCGTTGCTTCAGAATCGCAGCCAGGGCGTGGGTGGCCCTGGAGCAATGTGTCTTAACGCTGCCTTGTGAACAACCCATCGCGGCGGCAGTCTCGGCGACATCCATATCCTCCCAATAACGCAGCAGAAAGGCCTGGCGTTGACGCGCCGGCAGGGTTTCCAGCGCTTGTTCAATAATAGCAACGATTTGCGCTTGTTCAAGTTGACCGGCCGGGCCTTGTTCCGGTTTAGAGTTGTCAGCCGGGCGTAAGGTTTCCAGGGGGTCGTGGTCCTCATCGGCATCGGCCGGAGCCAGGGCCGATACCAAGGTAGTCCAAAGATTGCGCACTTTTTGCCGGCGGTAATAATCGCGGATGGTATTTTGCAGGATGCGCTGGAACAAAAGGGGCAACTCTGCTAGCGGTTTGCCCGGATATTTTTCGGCCAGTTTCAGCATCGAGTCCTGCACGATGTCGAGCGCCGCCTCTTCGTCACGCACGGCGTAATGCGCCTGCTTGAAGGCGCGGCGTTCGACTTGCGCCAGAAAATTGGAGAGTTCCTGATAAGTAGCCAGTTAATTCAGCCTTGAAAAAGATTGCGGCAATATAGCGCAGGCAAATTGCACCGGCGTGGCCATTTTACACTTGACCAAAAAACAGCTACACGGTAATGTTTGAGATTGTTCAAAATAATGAGCGGCTTAAGGCAAATGGAACTGACTGGCGCAGAGATTGTAGTGCGTTGTCTGCAGGAAGAAAAGGTCGAGCATGTTTTCGGCTATCCTGGCGGCGCGGTATTGTTTATCTACGACGAGCTTTTCAAGCAGGACAAGGTCAAGCACATTCTGGTGCGGCACGAGCAGGGCGCGGTGCACGCCGCCGACGGCTATTCGCGCTCGTCGAATAAAATCGGCGTGTGCCTGGTGACGTCAGGGCCCGGTGTGACCAATGCCGTGACCGGCATCGCCACCGCATACATGGATTCGGTTCCCATGGTGGTCCTTACTGGACAGGTGCCGACGCACGCCATCGGCCTCGATGCATTCCAGGAATGCGACACGGTGGGAATCACGCGCCCGTGCGTCAAGCACAATTTCCTGGTGAAAGACATCAAGGACCTCGCCACCACCATCAAGAAAGCGTTTTATCTTGCCGGCAGCGGCCGGCCCGGCCCGGTGCTGGTGGATATTCCCAAGGACATTACCCAGCAAAAATACAAATTCGAGTATCCGAAAAGCATCAGCATGCGCTCCTATAACCCGGTGACCAAAGGACATTCGGGGCAGATTAAAAAAGCGGTGCAATTGTTGATGGAAGCCCGGCGTCCGATGATTTACACCGGCGGCGGCGTGATTCTCAACGATGCCGCCAGGGAATTGACGCGCTTGGTCAAGCTGCTGGGCTTTCCCTGCACCAATACCTTGATGGGGCTGGGCGGCTATCCCGCCACCGATGCGCTGTTCGTCGGCATGCTCGGCATGCACG
>JBOIFQ010000224.1:0-6051 GCA_050741655.1 Burkholderiales bacterium
GACGATGCCCGCGGTGCAGCCGGCGGAACTGTGGCAGGAATCCCGGCGCTGGAGCGAATACGGCCCGGAATTGCTGCGCATCAAGGACCGCCACCAGCGCGATTTTTGTTTCGGCCCCACGCACGAAGAAGTGATTACCGACATCGTGCGCAAGGAAATTCGCAGCTACCGCCAGCTTCCTGTTAATCTTTACCAGATCCAGACCAAGTTCCGCGACGAAATCCGCCCGCGCTTCGGCGTCATGCGCGCGCGCGAGTTCGTGATGAAGGACGCGTACTCGTTTCATGCGGACAAAACCAGCCTGGAGCAAACCTATCGGCTCATGCACGAAACCTATTCGCGGATTTTCACTCGCCTGGGTTTGCGATTCCGCGCGGTGGCAGCGGACACCGGCGCCATCGGCGGCACCGGCTCGCACGAATTTCACGTGCTGGCGGATTCGGGCGAGGACGCGATCGCGTTTTGCCCGGACTCGGATTACGCCGCCAATGTCCAACTGGCCGAGGCGCTGGCGCCTTTGGCGCCCCGCGCACCGGCGAAAGAAACCATGAAAGAAATCGCGACACCGGGAAAAACCAAATGCGAGGATGTGGCGAAGTTTTTGGGAATCGGCATAGAGAGAATGGTAAAGGCAATCGCCGTGGTGCGGCCGGAAATACCCGCAGGAGCCGAAGGCCATCTCGCCATGATTTTGCTGCGCGGCGATCATGACCTCAACGAAATCAAGACCGCCAGGATTTTGGGCAAATTCTGTTTTGCCAGCGACGATGAAATTCGCGCGGCGACTGGATGCCGCGCGGGATACATCGGTCCGGTGAAACTGCGCCAGAACGTCGCCGTATTCGCCGACCGCACGGTTGCCGCAATGAGCGATTTCGTGTGCGGGGCAAACAAAGACGGCTTCCATCTCTCCGGCGTTAATTTCGAACGCGATCTGCGGTATCCCGAAGGCGCCATCCATGATCTGCGCAATGTGGCGCCCGGCGACCCCAGCCCCGACGGCAAAGGCAAACTGGAAATCTGCCGCGGCATCGAAGTCGGCCATATTTTCCAGCTGCGCACCAAATATTCCCAGGCGATGGGCGCAAGTTATCTCGACGAGAGCGGCAAATCGCAGTTGATGGAAATGGGTTGCTACGGCATCGGCATCTCGCGCATCGTGGGGGCCGCCATCGAGCAGAATTACGACGCGCGCGGGATTATTTTTCCGTCCGCGATGGCGCCGTTTCAGGTGGCTTTGGTGCCGATCGGCTATGGCAAGAGCACGCAAGTGCGCGCTGCCTGCGACGCGCTTTACCGGGAATTGAATGCCGCCGGATTGGAAGTCTTGCTGGATGATCGCGATGAACGTCCCGGCGTGATGTTCGCCGACATGGAACTCACCGGCATTCCGCACCGCTTGGTGGTCGGTGAGCGCGGGCTCAAGCAAAATCAGATCGAATATCAGGGGCGCCGCGATCAGCAACCGCAACCGATTGCGCTGGCGGACAGCGTGGAATTTATGAAATCCAGATTATGCGCAAGCTGATCGGCTGCGCACTGCTGCTGTGGAGCCCGCTGGTTTGCGCCGGCGCGCAAGCCTACGAACCGCTTTCCGCCAGCGTGCGCGCGGTGATGCAGCAGGCCGTAAGCGACAAGGCGAGCCCGCGCCTCGCTTTCAGTTCGGAAGCGGAAGCCAGGGCGTGGATGCATGAAATGTCGCAGCGGCTGGAAAAAAGTATCCCCGACCGCAAAAGCCGCACCGATTTCCTCACCACCGTGCATTACGAAGCCACCCGCGCCGGCCTCGATCCGCAAATGGTGCTGGGACTGATTCAGGTGGAAAGCCACTTCCGAAAATACGCCGTGTCCAAAGCCGGCGCGCGCGGCTACATGCAGGTGATGCCGTTCTGGGTCAAGGAAATCGGCGCCCGAGGCCACAATCTATTTCATTTGCGCACCAATATGCGCTACGGCTGCACTATTTTGCGTCATTACCTCGACCAGGAAAACGGCGATTTATTCCGTGCTCTGGGACGCTATAACGGCAGCCTGGGACAATCGGATTACCCGAACCGGGTGGTGCGGTCGTGGATCAACCAGTGGAAATACCCGTTACGGAAACCCAGCCGTACTTGAGCCTGCGAGCGTACTTTTTTGGCGTGGCTCAAAAGCTCTCTCGCCGGGAGTTTGATTCTTAAGACCCATGAATTGCTCCACGCTTTCGCGCGTGATGGCGCCGACGTGGCGCGCCACCTGTTTGCCGGCGGGACTGAAAATAAAAGTGGTGGGCAAGCCATTGACCTTGCCGACTTGCGCCGCGATCCCGTTGTTGCCCAGCACCAGGGGATAAGACATGAACAAGCCGTCGGCGAATTCGAGCACCGCTTTAGGGTCCTTGTACTCCATGGCGATGCCGATCACTTCCAATCGCTCGCGGTGCGCTTCGTAGAGCGCCACCAAGTCGGGAATCTCTTCCAGACAGGGCGGGCACCAGGTGGCCCAGAAATTCACCAACACCCACTTGCCCTGATAGTCGCTCAGGCGATGAGTTTTGCCCTGGGTATCGGTCAGGGTAAAATCTTGCGCCTGTGACAGGCCGGGAAGCAGCAGAGAAAGAATCAGGAGAGTTGAACGCAGCATGTCGAAAAACCGGTGAGTGGATATTATCAGCAGAGACCTGCGCCGCAAAGCGGAAGTTCCCGGGCATGGACAGAAAGGTCAGGCTGATACAGACTATTCTCCGGCATGCAAACCGATTAGAATAAAGCAGAAACCAGAAAACAGTTTTTGCTTTCTTGCCGCCGTCAAAATTTTTCTAAAAAAACCAAATATTATCCATGCCACTTAAACTCAGCCTGCCCCCACCCGGAGAAGGTCTGCAACTCAAGGCGGAAACTCGCCTCAAGCAACTCAAGGCCTGGCTCGAAGCCTTGCCGCTAGCCAATGTCACGGAAGCCGCGCGCAGTGTTTCCGATGCACTGTCTTCACTCAACCGCATCGCCCTGGGCGATGACGCGCGGTTCAAGCTGTTGGAACTCTACGGCCCGGCGATAGACAATCTGGTGGAGGAACTTCAACTCAAATACATCCAGGTATCCCTGCCGCTGCCGGAAAAAAGCCGCCAGGCGGCGGCGCTGGCGCGCACCTTGTTCACCGAACTGGCTTACGGCTACAAAATGGTGCTGCTGGCGCGCCTGGACCGGCGCATAAGTTTCGGCGCTACGCACCTTCATCTCGTCATCCAGCGCGCGCTGGCCGCTTTAAGCAAAGTGTTGTCGGTGTTTTACAAAACCTATTCGCCGGCGCCGGAAGGCGTGTGGGCCGAAATCCATCAACTGGCGGAACTCGCTTTGCAACGCAGTCTGCACGACGAACCATTGGATGGCGGCCAGCACAGCGTCGGGGGCACTTACAAACAAACCCTGCTGCTCGCGCTTGCCAATCCCTACAAGCTGATGCAGGGCGAGGCTGACCGGGTAAACGATTACCTCGCCGCACACAGCAATGTGGCCAAACTTTACCCCTGGCAGCAGACGCAAGGCACCTTGGCTTTTTTTCTCATCAATCTGGAAAGCGACAGCCCGCCCAAATCCATGGAACAGGAAGGCGAGCCCAATCCGCGCAGCCACATTCTGCTCAGCACCGACGCGCTGGTTTCCAGCTTGCATGAGCAAATCGCCAAACTCGAATCCGGGCGCCCGCCCAAACAACTCAGTCTGCCCGACTATGCCAAGGAGGCGGCCTATCTTAACCTGATGCGCCGCCTGCTCAAGGACTGGACGGTGGTGCCGAAACGCAAATTCAAGCGCACGGTTAACAACAGCACCATGGAAATCTGCGCTGGCCTGCGCGCCATCTGTCATTTCATAAACCGCTCCGGCGCGGAGGGTGAAGCTGCGGATTTCGCCGCTAATCAGACCGCCGGGACAGGCTCGGCCGTGGTTGCGGGTAATCAATTCGCATCAAGCCTATGGGTGGTCACCAACGAAAGCGCCGGGGGATTGGGTTTGAAGCGCTTATCTGAGACCGGCGGGCAAATCCGTGTCGGCGAAATCGTCGGTCTGCGACTGCTGGGCGGTCAGCAGTGGAATATCGGCGTGGTGCGCCGGGTGATGGGCGGCGACTCCGAGAACGTCGAGCTGGGAGTGCAAATGCTGGCGCCCGCGGCGGCCGCGATTACCATCAAGCCGGTGGTGTCCGGGCCCAGGGATATGTTCCAGGCGGCATTGCTGTTGCCGGAAATCCGCCCCTTGCAGCAACCCGCGACCCTCATCGCTCCGCCCGGCACTTTCCGCACCAAGCTGGAATACCTGCTCTATCAGAACGGCGCCATCAACAACGTGCGCGCCATGCAGCTGGTGGAACAAACGGCGGGTTTTGATCGGTTTCTTTTCAGCGTCGAGCAATCTTAAGCCGCCGGTGCGGCGCGGCTGAAAAGCACTTTGAGCGGTGTTTTCATCTCTCCCTCCTCGAACAAGGCGGGCAGCAAGGCTTGCGCCAGATTATCCTCCGCGGCGGAACGCGCACGCGGATCGAACACAAACAGGCGATAGATATCGCCGACGGTAAGCGATTCCAGGTCACGCGCCAGAACCCAGCCTTCGCCCGCGGCCTTGCGCACCCATCTGGCGTCATTCAGGCGCTGCAGCAATTCTTCCAGCTCATCCATCCCCAGGTGCAGCTGTTTGCGCAGTTTCGGCAAACTCACGATCTCGCCGGTTTGCAGCGATTGGTGCAGCGCTTGCAGAATCCGCAGCGCTTCGTAGAACTGGTAGCCCGGTGCGCGCGGCTGCGCGGCGCCGTCCCCGCGCCAGTTGGCGAGCGATGCCGCGATTACCCCGCCCAGCAAAATCACCAGCCAGGACAGATAAATCCATAACAGAAAAATCGGAATGCTGGCGAACGTGCCGTAAACCAGCTTGTAAGTCGGCACGTGCGCGATATACAGCGCGAAGCCGCGTTTCATCAACTCGAACGCCGCCGCCGAGGCAACGGCGCCGGTAAAGGCGTGCGACACCGGAACATAGCGGTAAGGCACAATCACGAACAACAGCATGAATGCGATGGTGGAAAGTAAAATCGGGCTGAGATTAAGCAGAAAAATTCCCAGCTCCGGCAGCATGTGTTTGGTCAACCCCAGCGAGGCGGTGAGCAGCCAGGACGTGAGCGACAGGCTCATGCCTATCAGCAACGGCCCCACCGTCAGCACCGCCCAGTAAATCATCAAGCGGTTGATGAGCGGTCTTTGCCGCGTCACGCGCCAGATGGTGTTGAACGCGCGGTCTATGGTGAGCATCAGCATCAGCGCGGTCGCCACCACGAACAGCGTGCCTACCGCGGTGAGGCGCCCCGCATGCTCAGTGAATTGCTGCATGTACACGCTGACGACCTTGCCCGCTGCCTGCGGCACCAGATTATTCCAGACGAATGAGCGGAACTCGGCTGAAAATTCCGAAAATACGGGAAACTTGGACACCACGGTAAGCACCACGGCCAGCAGCGGCACCAGCGCCAACAACGTGGTAAAAGTCAGGCTGCCCGCTACTTGCAGGCAGCGGTCCTGCTTGAAGCGTTTTATGATAAAGCGCAAGTAGCTCGCGCCGGAGTAAACTCGTTTGGGCATGGGGTGATCAACTTTGGGCTGCTATATAATACCGATGATTCCCGCAAAAAGCCTTATCTCATGAAAGAAATCCTGGTCCTTTATTACAGCCATTTCGGCGCGGTAAAACAAATGGCGCAGGCAGTGGCGCGCGGCATCGAGCAGGTCAAGGGCGTCAAAGCGCGTATCCGCACCGTGCCCAAAGTTTCCACCTTGTGCGAGGCGGTGGAAAAAGACATCCCCGATTCCGGCGCGCCTTACGCCGAGCTTAAAGACCTTGAAGAATGCATCGGTCTCGCGCTCGGCAGTCCAACGCGTTTCGGCAACATGGCGGCGCCGCTCAAATATTTCTGGGACGGTACCGGCAGCCTGTGGATGAAAGGCACGCTGATCGGCAAACCCGCCGCGGTTTTCACTTCCACCGCATCCATGCACGGCGGGCAGGAAACCACGCTGCTGTCCATGCT
>JBOIFQ010000225.1:0-4544 GCA_050741655.1 Burkholderiales bacterium
TGCGCAGGCTGGGCAGGCCGAACGCGATGCCGACCAGAGCCGCCACCACACCCGCCAGAAAGAAACTCACCAGCAGCGGCAGTCCGGGGATGCGCAGGATGAAGTTGTAGGCTGCGAACGCGCCCACCGCCATGAAACCCGCGGTGCCCAGCGAAATCTGTCCGGCATAACCGGTGAGGATGTTCAAACCCAGCGCCGCCAGTGAAAAAATTAGGAATGGAATCAGAATCGCGGTGAACCAGTAATCGTTGCCGATAAAAGGCATGACGCCGAAAGCAAACAACAGCACGGCCAGCATCGCCCAGCGGTCCTGGCGAATGGGAAAAATCTGCCGGTCGTCGCTGTAATTGGTATTAAACTGTCCGGCTTCGCGGTAGAGCATGGTTCATACCCTCTCGATAATTTTCTCGCCGAACAAGCCTTGCGGCCGCACCAGCAAGAACAGCAGCGCCAGAACATAGGGAAACCAGTTTTCAATTCCGCCGCCGAAATATGGGCCGATATAAACTTCCGCCAATTTTTCCGAGGCGCCGATGATGAGGCCGCCCACTATCGCGCCCGGCACCGAAGTAAAACCGCCGAGAATCAACACCGGCAATGCTTTCAGCGCGATCAGAGTCAACGCGAACTGCACGCCCAGGCGCGAACCCCACAATAGTCCGGCCACCAGCGCGACGAATCCGGCCACCGCCCATACGATGGCCCAGATGTGCTGCAAGGGAATGCCCACCGACAACGCCGCCTGATGGTCATCCGCCACCGCGCGCAGCGCGCGGCCGATGCGCGTGCGGTTGAAAAATAGCGCGAGCGCCGCCACCAGCACGGCAGCGATGCCGGAAGCGCTCAAATCGAATTTGCTGATGTTCATTCCGGTCAGATTGGTAATCGCGGCTATCGGTTCGTCCTGAATGCCGATATTGAGGCCGTGTACATCGGCGCCCCAAATCGCCTGCGCCATGCCTTCGATAAAAAAAGTAAGCCCGATGGTGGCCATGAACAAAATAATCTGCGGCTGATTGACGAGCGGCCGCAGCACGATGCGCTCCGTCAATATACCCAATAAAATCATCACCACCAGCGTGACCAGCATGGCGAGCCAGAAATTCATGCCTTTTTCCAACAGACTCACGAAAGTCAGCGCGGCGAAGAATACCATTGAGCCTTGCGCGAAGTTGAACACTCCCGAGGCTTTGTAAATCAGCACGAAACCGAGCGCCACCAGCGAGTACATGATTCCCGCCAGCAATCCCCCGATCAGCACTTCGAAAAAAAACTGCATTTAAACTCCTGTTAAGCCACAGAGGGCACAGAGAACACAGAGCAAATTGGTAACGTTCATGAAACAGATTTTTTCTCTGTGTTCTCTGTGATCTCTGTGGCTAAAGCATTTGCTTTCAATGCGCCACTCCCAGATAAGCGTCTATCACCTGCTGATCGGCGCGCACTTCGTCCGGCGTGCCGTCGGCGATCTTGCGCCCGTAATCCAGCACCGCCACGCGGTCGGAAATGTCCATCACCACGCCCATGTCGTGTTCGATCAAAACGATGGTGGTGCCGAATTCGTCGTTGACATCGAGAACGAAGCGGCACATGTCCTGTTTTTCCTCGACATTCATTCCCGCCATCGGCTCGTCCAGCAGCAGCATCTGCGGCTCGGCGGCCAGCGCGCGCGCCAGCTCGACACGTTTTTGCAGCCCATAAGGCAGGCGCGCCACCGGCGTCTTGCGGATGTGTTCGATTTGCAGGAAATCTATAATGCCCTCGACTACTTTGCGATGTTCTAGTTCCTCGCGCCGCGCGCGGCCGAAATAAAACGCCTGCTCGACAAAATTCGCTTTCATTTTCAGATTGCGGCCGGCCATGATGTTGTCGAGCACGCTCATGCCCTTGAACAGTGCGATGTTCTGGAACGTGCGCGCGATGCCTTGCTCGGCCGCTTCGTGTGGGCGCATTTGACTGCGCTTAAGGCCTTTGAACGTGATCACGCCGTGCTGCGGGTGATAGACGCCGTTAATCACGTTGAGCATCGAGCTCTTGCCCGCGCCGTTGGGACCGATAATGGCGAGGATCTCGTGCTCGCGCACTTCCAGGCTGATGTCGGTGAGCGCTTTCACCCCGCCGAAAGCGAGCGAGATATTTTCCATTTTCAGGATCACTTCGCCGATTTTGCGGCCTGCGCTCATCTTTTCTCCCGTCAGGCCGCCTGTTTGGCCGCGCTGACCGGGAAGGTCTTGACGTCGCGGATGACTACATCCGCGCTGACCTTGCCGGTGCGACCGTCCTCGAAGCGCATCTGCGTTTCGATATGCTGCTCGCTCTTGCCCGAGTAAAAAGCATCGATCAAAACTTTATATTTCTCCGCGACAAAGCCGCGCCGCACCTTGCGCGTGCGCGTGAGTTCGTCGTCATCCGGATCGAGTTCCTTGTGCAAAATCAAAAAGCGGTGCACCTGCGAATGGCCGAGCATGGGGTCGGCGGCGAGTTCGGCATTGACCTGCTGCACGCATTCGCGGATCAATTCATACACTTCGTCCTTGGCGGCCAGATCGGCGTATCCCGAATAAGGAATGCCGCGCCGCTCGGCCCAGTTGCCGACCGCGCTGATGTCAAAATTGATGAACGCGCACACTTTGTCGCGCTGGTGCCCGAACACCACCGATTCCTTGATATGAGGAAAGAATTTGAGCTTGTTCTCGATGTAATTGGGGGCGAAGATCGCGCCGTTGGCGAGCTTGCCCACGTCATTGGCGCGGTCGATGATTTTCAAATGGCCGTCGGGATCGAAGAAACCGGCGTCGCCGGTGTGAAAATAGCCTTCGCTGTCGATTGATTCGGCGGTGGCATCGGGCCGCTTGTAGTATTCCTTGAGCAGCATCGGACCGCGCACCAGCACTTCGCCGCCTTCGGCGATTTTGACTTCGACTCCCGGCGCCGGCATGCCCACGCTGTCGAGCTTGACTCCACCGTCAGGCTGCAGGCAAACGTAAGCGCAGGTTTCGGTGGAACCGTAGAGCTGCTTGAGGTTGATGCCTGTCGAGCGATAAAAGCGGAACAAATCCGGACCGATGGCCGCGCCCGCGGTGTAGGCGACGCGAACCCGGCTCATGCCCAGCACATTGCGCAGCGGTCCGTACACCAGCAGATTGCCCAGCGCATAAAGCACGCGATCCAGCGACGCGACCGGTTTGCCGTCGAGAATTTCCGCGCCGCAGCGTTTCGCCACACCCATGAAATAATGAAACATGTTGCGCTTGATGGCGCCGGCGTCTTCCATGCGGATCATCACTTGCGTGAGCAGGTTCTCGAACACCCGCGGCGGGGCAAAATAATAAGTCGGTCCGATTTCGCGCAAGTCGGTCATCACCGTATCGCCGGATTCGGGACAGTTGATGGTGAATCCGGCCACCAGCGCCTGCGCGCAGGAAAACAAATGGTCGCCGACCCACGCCATCGGCAGATAGGAAAGAATTTCATCTTTGGCTGTCAGGCGGTCGAATTCGCAGCCGCCGCGCGCGGCGGCAATGAAAGCCGCGTGCGTTTGGCATACTCCCTTGGGTTTGCCGGTGGTGCCGGAGGTGTAGAGCATGCCCGCCACATCTTGCGTCTTGCCCTGCGCCACGCTGCGGCTGAAGTAATCCGGATTTTTTTTATCGAACTCGCGCCCGATTTCCTGCAGGCGCGCATAAGACATGAGAAACGGCTGGGAGTAGTGACCCATTCCGCGCGGGTCATCGAAATAGATATGCTTGAGGCGCGGCAGCTGCGGCATGATTTCCAGCAGCTTGTCCACCTGCTCCTGATCTTCGACGATGGCGAATTCGATCTCGGCGTCGTTGAGCACGAACACCATTTCCTGCGCCACCGCATCCTGATACAGCGGCACCGGCACGCCGCCCAGTGCTTGCGCCGCGGTGAAGGCCCAATACAAGCGCGGGCGGTTGTCGCCTATGATGGCGAGATTCATACCGCGCTTGAAACCCTGCGCGGCCAGCCCGCAGGCGAGCGCGCGCACTTGCGCCGCGGCTTCGCTCCAGCTCCAGCTCTGCCAAATGCCCAAATCTTTTTCGCGCACCGCCGGGTGGTCGGCGCGGTGTTGCGCGTGATGCAGCAACAGCTTGGGAAAGGTGTCGGCCACGCCCGCTCGCGCGGCATTGTTGTGTGACATTTGCATCTCCTCCTACGGCAAGATTATTGGTCCGGGTCTATTATTTTTGCTGCCCGGTTTTTTTAAATTCTTTATTTCCCCTGAAATCCGGGCGCGCGTTTTTCCAGAAAAGCCGCCATACCCTCTTTTTGGTCAGTGGTGGAAAAGGTGAGCGCGAACAAATCGCTCTCCAGGGCGCAGGCGTTGGTCAAATCCAGATCGAGTCCGGAGTGAACCGCCTGCTTGGTCAGCCGCACCGCCAGCGGTCCTTTGGCGGCGATGAGCCGCGCCATCTCCAGCCCCTTGGGTTTCAATTCTTCCGCAGAATAAACGTGATTGGCAAGTCTTATCTGCAACGCCTCGGCAGCTTTCACCTGCCGGCCGGTGAACAGAAGCTCCA
>JBOIFQ010000226.1:0-2571 GCA_050741655.1 Burkholderiales bacterium
GGCGGTAAGTGGCTTCGTCAATTTCCACCACTTCGGCGACAGTGCAACGCCCGTGAGTGTCTAGACCAATGAAAGATGTATCGCAATGGCAATTAGGCCAGGCATGCGTGCCACGCGCCAGATCGCACACCGCATAGCCGCCCGTGACCAGCCATTCGCCGTCCTGCGCCGCGCCTACACTTGCATAGACGCGGCTGTCGGAAGCATCCAGACGCACGGCTTTGAGGAATTTCATCGCGGGGTTCAGTGAACGAGAACGAAAAGCTTACCGCAGACTCGACCTGGCGAAAATGTTTTTTTGCGGTAACATGCGGGAAACTGTTAATGAGGAGCGCCATGAAGGAAACGCTGAAACCCGGCCTCGGCTTCGAATTCAAATTCAAGATTCCCGAAAATAAAACGGTGCCGCATCTGTATCCGGAAGCGCCCATGTTTCAGCAAATGCCGGCCGTATTCGCCACCGGCTTCATGGTGGGGCTGCTGGAATGGGCGTGCATTGAGGCGATCAAACGGCATCTCGATTGGCCGCGCGAGCAAAGCCTGGGCACGCATGTGAATTTCAGCCACACCGCGGCCACGCCACCGGGATTCACGGTGACGGTCAAGGTCAAGCTGGAGAAAGTCGAAGGCAGGAAGCTCACGTTTTCGGTGAGCGCGCATGACGGCGTGGAGGCCATTTCTTCCGGAATACACGAACGTCATATCATTGATGCCGCCCGCTTCAATGAAAAAATAATTAATAAAATTAATATATTATAAACACAAGCGCGACACGCGCTCAGGGTTGTTATTTGCGCGAAATATTGCTAAGACTAAAGTATCCAACCCGGCAAGAGGAGGCAGCCATGGCCGATATGATTCGCAAAGTCGAGTACTTTACCGCCAACGTGTCGAATAAGCCGGGCGCGGCAGTGAGCGCGCTCATGGCGCTGCGCGACGCTAACGTCAATTTGCTGGCCTTCTCCGGTTTTCCGCGCGCCGGCAAGGCGCAGATTGATTTTATTCCCGAGGATTCCGCGGCGCTGAAAGCGGCGGCGAAAAGAACCAAGCTGAAATTAAGCAGCAAGAAAACCGGTTTCCTGGTGCAGGGCGATGACCGGGTGGGCGCGCTGCTGGATACGCTGGACAAGCTGGCGCAAGCCAAGGTCAACATCACCGCGCTGGATGCCGTCACTGCGGGAGCGGGGCGCTACGGCGCGGTTTTCTGGGTGAAGTCGAAGGATGTGGCGAAAACCGCCAGGCTGCTGGGAATCGGCACGGCAAGCGCTAATCCGGCTTTCTAGCGCGGATAGAAACCGGGAAGCGGCGCGCTTCCAGGTTGCGTTATTTGTTCGGCTGCGGCGTCACTCTCAGATAAGGGCGCAGTTCTTTCCAGCCCTTGGGAAATTTCTTGTTCATCAACTCCGGATCGGTGAGCGAGGGTACGATAATCACGTCGTCACCGTCGCACCAGTTCACCGGCGTCGCCACGCTGTAATTGTCGGTCAACTGCAGCGAATCAATCACGCGCAGAATCTCCAGGAAATTGCGCCCGGTGCTGGCCGGATAAGTGATGGTGGCGCGGATCTTCTTGTTGTGATCGATGATGAACACCGAGCGCACCGTCAGCGTGTCGTTGGCGTTGGGGTGGATCATGTCGTAGAGGTTCGCCACTTTACGGTCGGGGTCGCCGAGTATCGGAAAATTCAACCTGGTGTGCTGGGTGGCGTTGATGTCGCCGATCCATTTCAGGTGCGAATCCACCGCATCCACGCTCACCGCCAGCACTTTCACGTTGCGCTTCTCGAACTCGCTCTTGATCCTGGCAGTGGCGCCCAGCTCGGTGGTGCACACCGGAGTGAAATCCTTGGGGTGCGAGAACAGCACCCCCCATTTGTTCCCCAGCCATTCATGAAAATATATCGTGCCCTCGGTGGATTCCTGGGTGAAATCCGGGGCGATATCGCCTAGCCTCAATGCCATGATCAGCCCCTTCTTGAAGTTGCAGGGCGGATTGTAAATATAGCAAGCCGCGCGCGCGTCTCAAAGTAACGCTTTGCGCTATGATTAGAATCGATGGTTCTAATACCGAATCGCGATTGGCTCGCCGCCCGGCTCGAACGCGCCGCTGATCTGCCGCACGCGCAAGGGCGCATCGAGCAGGCCATGCTGGGTTCACAACCGGCGGTGCCGGCCGCGGTGCTGGTGCCGCTGATTGCGCGCGGCGCCGGAGTCAATGTGCTGTTTACCCAGCGCACCGCGCATCTGGCCGATCATGCCGGTCAGATCAGTTTTCCCGGCGGGCGCGTGGAAGCGGGGGACATGAACCTGCGCGATACCGCGCTGCGCGAAGCGCAGGAAGAAATCGGTTTGCCGCGCGAGAGCGTGGTGATGCTGGGAGAGCTGCCGGATTACTACATCCCCACCGGTTTTCGCATCACGCCAGTAGTAGGCTGGGTAGAGGCGCCGTTCGAAATCAAACTCGACAGCTTTGAAGTCGCGGAAACTTTCGAAGCGCCGCTGGCATTTTTTCTCGACCCCGCCAATCATCAAAGCCACGACACGATTTACCAGGGGCAGCCGCGGCAATAC
>JBOIFQ010000227.1:0-4807 GCA_050741655.1 Burkholderiales bacterium
AGCCACATCAAGAGCTTCAACTCGCACGGCATGGTCGGCATCAAGGACAAGGAAGTCACGCAGATGGACGTGGATCGCGTGATCGAAACGGCGAAGGCGGTGAACATTCCCACCGACCAGCAGCTGCTGCACATCCTCAACCAGGAATTCATCATCGACGGCCAGGAAGACGTGCGCGAGCCGCTGGGCATGAGCGGGGTGCGTCTGGAAGTGAAAGTGCACATCGTCACCGGCGCGGTGTCGGCGGCGCAGAACATCATGAAATGCGTGCGCCGCTGCGGGCTGTCGGTGCGCGACCTGATATTGCAGCCGCTGGCTTCCGCCACCGCGGTGCTGTCGGAAGACGAACGCGATCTGGGCGTGTGCATCGTGGATATCGGCGGCGGCACCGCCGACATCGCGGTGTTCCATCACGGCGCGATCCGCCATACCGCGGTGATTCCCATCGCCGGCGACCAGATCACCAATGATATCGCGGTGGCGCTGCGCACGCCGACCAAGGACGCCGAGGACATCAAGCGCCGCTACGGTTGCGCGCTGCGCCAGCTGGCTGACGCGCAGGCAATGGTGGAAGTGCCGGGAGTGGGCGAGCGCGGCCCGCGCCAGCTATCGCGCCAGACGCTGGCTGAAGTGATCGAACCGCGCGTCGAGGAATTGTATTCGCTGGTGCAGGCGGAATTGCGCCGCAGCGGTTTCGAGGAGCTGCTCTCCTCCGGCATCGTCGTCACCGGCGGCAGCAGCGCCATGCAGGGCATGGTGGAACTGGGCGAGGAAGTATTCCATATGCCGGTGCGGCTGGGACTGCCGCATTACACCGGCGGCCTGGCGGAAGTGGTGCGCCACCCGCGCTTCGCCACCGGCGTCGGCCTGCTGCAACTCGGCATGCAGCAGCAGCAGCGGCAGGAGCTGGTGAAAATGCAAAGCGGTTCGCTGGGGCAGATTTTCGAAGGGATGAAACGCTGGTTTCAGGGAAATTTTTAATCAGGGGAAAAGGCAATGCGAAAACGGCAGAAGGGCAATTTTGAGGAAACCACTGACATAAAGGAGCTCAATATGTTTGAAATCGTGGATAGCGAAGCGAAAGAAGCGCAAATCAAGGTGGTTGGCGTGGGCGGCTGCGGCGGCAATGCGGTGGACCACATGATCCTGCGCGGCGTGAAGGGCGTGGAGTTCATCAGCGCCAACACCGACGTGCAGGCGTTGAAGCGCAACCAGGCGAAAATCCAGTTGCAATTAGGCACTGCGATTACCAAGGGTCTGGGTGCGGGTGCGAATCCGGATGTGGGGCGCGAAGCGGCGCTGGAAGACCGCGAGCGCATCACCGAGCTGATCCAGGGCGCCGATATGCTGTTTCTCACCGCCGGCATGGGCGGCGGCACCGGCACCGGCGCGGCGCCGGTAGTGGCGGAAATCGCCAAGAATCTGGGCATCCTGACGGTGGCGGTGGTGACCAAGCCGTTCGCTTTCGAAGGCAAGCGCATGCGCATCGCGCAGCAAGGCATCGAAGCCCTGTCGCAGCATGTGGATTCGCTGATCGTGGTTCCCAACGACAAGCTGATGCAGGTGCTGGGCAACGGCGTGACGCTGGACAGCGCGTTCCAGGCGGCCAACGATGTGCTGCATGGCGCGGTGGCGGGAATCGCCGAGATCATCAGTTGCCCGGGCATGATCAATGTGGATTTCGCCGACGTGAAAACGGTGATGTCGGAAATGGGCATGGCGATGATGGGTTCGGCCAAGGCCAGCGGCGCCGACCGTTCCAAGCTGGCGGCGGAACAAGCGGTGTCCTGCCCGCTGCTGGAAGACATCAACATTTCCGATGCGCGCGGCGTGCTGGTGAATATTTCCGCCAGCAGAGACAGCTTCCAGTTGCAGGAAATGTACGACGTGATGGACACCATCAAGACTTTCGCCGCCGACAGCGCAACGGTGATCGTGGGCGCGGTGTACGACGAGGAATTGCTGGACAGTCTGCGCGTCACCATCGTCGCCACCGGTTTGAACGGCTCGGTATTGCGCAAACAGGAGAAGCCGTTGAGCGTGGTCAAGACCGGCACGCACGATGCGCCGGTGGGAATGGTGAACTACGCCGAACTGGAAACGCCGGCGGTGGTCAGACGCCGCAACCGCGACGCCACCATCGAGGCGATGCGCCAGTCGGGAGTGGAAATGCTGGATATTCCGGCATTCCTGCGCAAGCAGGCGGATTAGCGCCGAGAGCTTCAACACAAGGCGGCGGGACTGGTCTGTCACAAAAGCATTGTGATAGAATTAACGCTTCCGCTTCAAGACGATAACTTACAAGAAAGCACCTATTACCCATGATCAAGCAGCGCACGTTGAAAAATATTATCCGCGCCACCGGTGTCGGTTTGCACACCGGCGAGAAAGTCTATCTCACTCTGCGTCCCGCCGCGCCCAACACCGGCATCGTGTTCCGCCGCACCGATCTCAAGCAGCCGGTGGAAATCAAGGCCGCCCCGCATGCGGTGACTGATACGCGCCTTTCCACCTGCCTGGAAAAAAACGGCGTGCGGGTGGCGACGGTAGAGCACTTGATGTCGGCATTCGCCGGTTTGGGAGTGGACAATGCCTACGTGGACCTCACCGCGGCGGAAGTACCGATCATGGACGGCAGCGCCGGTCCCTTTGTGTTCCTGCTGCAGTCGGCGGGAATCGAAGAGCAGAACACGCCGAAGCGATTCATCCGCATCAAAAAAACCGTGGAACTAGTGGATGGCGACAAACAGGTACGTTTCGAGCCGCATCACGGCTTCCGCGTCAATTTCAGCATTGATTTCGATCACCCGGTGTTTGAAAGCGCCAATCAGTCGGTGACAGTGGATTTCGCCCACACCTCGTATATAAAAGAAGTCAGCCGCGCACGTACTTTCGGTTTCATGCAGGAAGTGGAAACCATGCGCTCGATGGGGCTGGCGCTGGGCGGCAGCCTCGACAACGCCATCGTGATGGACGAATACCGGGTGTTGAACAGCGACGGCCTGCGCTACGAAAACGAATTCGTTAAACACAAGGTGCTGGATGCGATCGGCGATTTGTACTTGCTGGGGCACCCTTTGATCGGTGCTTTTACCGGCCATAAATCCGGCCACACCCAGAACAATGCGCTGTTGCGCGCGCTGCTGGCCGATGCCGAAGCCTGGGAATTCGTGAGTTTTGCCAAAAGCGAGGAAGCCCCGGCTTTTCTCAGACTGCAAACGCAGCTTGCCTGAACCCCCCGCGCTTAGCCCCGGGAAACCAGCATGGTGGTGTTGCGATTCATGGTATTTGTCGCGCTGATCGCAATCGGAATTGCGCTCGCGTTGGGGCTTTTCACCAAGAATCGCCGCTACTACAATTTTGCCTGGCAGCTATTCCGGTTTTTTGTGGTGTTGACGGTCCTGGTGCTGGGGCTGTTCGTGCTTGAACGGCTCATCATTATTATTTAGGCTCCTTGCGGCCATTTTTTCTAGCGCGGCGCGCAGTTCCCCGGCTGGAAGGCCGCCTGCCAGATCTTGCAAATACTGCGCTGCTTGCGGGCTCAAGCCCGGGTTTTTTTGCGGCGCTGCAACAAAATTATGTGAATTACGAGGTTGCACTTCGATTCGGATTGCAGTAACGTCACAACCCCGCTGCTGAAATTTGATTAACAAGCTTGGCTCAAGCTGCCTGAGTTTTGCGGCGCTGGCACCGTTGTCCGCAAATAGCAGCAGCGACCCGTGCGTCAACCGGCCCACCTTGCCGGAGCGCGCGCAAGGCTGTGGCGCGATTTCGCTGAATACCCGCTGCAGTTCGGCGAGGCGCGCAGCTTCCCGTACCAGCGTTTGCAGCGCCGGGTTGGAGTCGAAATAAAAGCCGAGCTTGCGTGCGTTCATGCGAGGCTCACGAAAGTGCAAAGGGAGACTGTGAATATTATTCTAGTTTCAGGCAATCTGGGAAGGTCAAAGACCATAACGCTCAGCCATTCCCGCATCGTTCTCATGGCGGTGCTGGCGTTTATTGGCATCGTGGTGTTCGCCATAGCTCTGCATTATCTGACGCTGCGCCATGCGGCGGAAATCAAAAGCCCTTATTTGCAATCGCTGCTGGTTTCGGTGCAAGAGCAGGAGCTGCTCAAACAAAAGACCTATTTAAGTGAAAATCTTGACGCCATGGCGGTGAAGCTCGGGCAGATGCAGGCGCAATTGCTGCGTCTGGACGCGCTCGGCGACCGGCTCGCCAAACAGGCCGGATTCAAGCCGCAGGAATTCATGTTTGACCAGCTGCCCGGCCGCGGCGGCGCGCTGTCTGGGGCGCCGCAACGCGAGATCACACTCGGCGAATTCAATCAGCAGATGGAGCGGCTATCCAGGGAACTCAGCGACCGCACCGACAAGCTGGGGATACTGGAAACCGCGTTAATGCAGGATCGCCTCAAGCAAAAACTCATACCTTCGGTGCCGCCAGTGAACACCGGCTGGTTTTCTTCTAATTTCGGCTGGCGCATCGATCCTTTTACCGGGCTCAACGCTTTTCACGAAGGCGTGGATTTCATGTCCGAAATCGGAAGCACGGTGGTGGCCGCCGCGGGCGGCGTGGTGGTGTACTCGGGTAGCCACCCTGAATATGGTAATATGATCGAGGTTGACCACGGCAATGGCCTGCTGACGCGCTATGCTCATCTGTCCCAGCGTCTGGTCAAGATGGGGGATGTGGTGTTGCGCGGTGGCAAGATTGGCGAAGTGGGAAACACCGGCCGCTCGACCGGCCCGCATCTCCATTTTGAAGTTCGCTTCAAAGGTGCTCCGCAAAATCCGGTGCGGTTTCT
>JBOIFQ010000228.1:0-4153 GCA_050741655.1 Burkholderiales bacterium
CCGAGAATCGCCTGCTTGTAAGCTTCGGGGATGCCGGCCTCGTCGCAGGTCAGGAAAGCGGTGCCCATTTGCACAGCGCCCGCGCCGAGGGCGAGTGCGGCGGCGATGCCGCGGCCGTCCATGATGCCGCCCGATGCGATCACCGGCAGCGTCACGGCGTCCACCACTTGAGGCACAAGGGCCATGGTCCCTACCATCGCCGCGTCGAAATCGGCGGCGAACGTGCCGCGGTGGCCGCCCGCTTCACTTCCCTGCGCAACCACGGCATCGACCCCCGCCTGCTCAAGCGCGAGCGCCTCCTCGACGGTAGTAGCGGTACCGATCAGAACCATGCCGCGGGCTTTGATGGCTTCGATTGCGCTCATCGGCAGAATGCCGAAGGTGAAGCTGAACACGGACGCGCCGCTTTCGAGTGCCACGGAGAGCTGCGCGCCGAATGAATCGCCTGTCAATAGCGGGAGAGTAGGCGGCGGCAAACCAAGTTCCGCATAGAATGGCGCCACGCGTTCCAGCGCGGGACCAGGGTCACGCGGCGCAGCGGGCGCACGTAGCGGCGCGAAAAGGTTGATGCCGAACGGCCGCGCCGTTCGCGCCCGCACCGCCTGCGCCGCCTCGGTAATCTGCGGCGGAGTCAAATAGGCCGCGCCTATGCAGCCGAGCGCTCCCGCATTGCAGACGGCAGCCACCAGCTCCGGTGTATCCCCGCCTCCCGCCAGCGGCGCCTGGATGACCGGATGCGTGAGCTGCAAGCGCCGCATCAGAATCGTCTCGAAAGACATGTGCCCCTCCTGTTCGTTGTTTCACTGCAAGGTAAAACAATCCAGATCATCGGCGAAAACCAGCGGTCCCGCATACAGTTTGCGGATGGCGGCTTGCGTCTGTGTTTCTTTCCCCAGCGTACGCAGCATGCGGTGCGATAGCACCAGGTGTTTTATCTGCGCGTCACGCGCTATGCGTCCGATCACCGCGGGCGGCATGTGCAATTCCAGCACCGCGCCGGCGGCGCCTTCCGGCACCGAGTTGTGCGCCACCAGTAAATCGGCGCCTTGCGCAAGCAGTTCCAGATTGCCGTTCTCGCCGCTGGTGTCGCCGCTGAACACCACGCTCTTGCCCGCGATATCCACGCGCCAGGCCAGTGCCGGCACCGCGCCGTGGATCACATTGATGGCGCTTAAGTGTAACCGTTCATTGGAAAACACCTTGCCGATTTCCTGATTGCGCAATTCCACATCATGAGCTTGCAGTTTGTAGCCGCCGGGTTCGTTCGGGTTGATGTAGTCGTTGAGATAGCGGAACGCACCGTTTTTTTCGCCGAACAGTGCAGCGACGAAACCGGTGAGCGGCGGAAAACGCTCGTTGCCCGGCGGGCCGAAGACCGGCAACGGGCGGCTGCGCTCCTCGAAATAAGACGATTTGATGAGAGCGGCGAAATCGCTGCTGTGATCCGCGTGCAAATGGGTGAAGACGATGGCGTCCAAATCGGTCATTTGCGCGCCGCTTTCGCCGAAGCGCAGTTTGGCGCCGCCGCCGGCGTCTATCAACACCCTGGCTTTACCGGCCAGCCACACCAGATAACTGCTGGAAGCGCGCTTGTCCTGCGTTTCGGGCCCGCCCGAACCGAGCACCTGTACTTCCACTCCTTTGCCGCTGCACGCCGCGGAAAAAACCGGCGCGCTCAGAAAAATTACGCAACATGCGAAAACCCAGTGTATGAAATTCATCGGCTTCTTCCCAGTGGAGATAAAATATCCTGCAAAAATTTTTGCGCGCGCGGATGTTGTGGATTGGAAAAAAAAGTTTCCGGCGCCGCCATTTCGAGAATTTTTCCCTGATCCATGAACACCACGCGGTGCGCGACTTCGCGCGCGAAACCCATTTCATGCGTCACCACCACCATGGTCATGCCGTCTTTCGCCAAATCCTGCATCACTTGCAGCACTTCGCCTATCATTTCCGGATCCAGCGCGCTGGTGGGTTCGTCGAACAGCATGATGCGCGGCTGCATCGCCAGCGCGCGCGCAATGGCGACGCGCTGCTGCTGGCCGCCCGACAGCTGCGCCGGGTAAGCGTGCGCTTTATTCTCGAGCCCGACGCGCCGCAAGAGTGAAAATGCCGTTTCTTGCGCCGCTTCAACCGCCAGCTTGCGGATTTTGATCGGCGCCAGAGTGATGTTTTTCAATACCGTCAAATGCGGATAAAGATTGAATTGCTGGAACACGAAACCGATTTCGCCGCGCAGCGCGTTGATATCGAGTGAAATGTCGGTAATATTTTGTCCGTTGACGACTATTTTTCCTGAATTTATCTGCTCCAGGCGGTTGATACAGCGCAGCAGCGTGGATTTGCCGGAGCCGGACGGCCCGCACACCACCACCACTTCACCCGCGGCGATTTCCAGATTGATGTCGTCGAGGGCGTGATAAGTCCCAAACCATTTGCTCGCCTGCTCGAAACGGATCATTTATGTCCCCACGCCAGGCGCTGCTCCAGGTAACGCGAAAAAGTGGTGAGCGAAAAGCACAGGATAAAATACATCACCGCGATCAGGAAAAATATTTCAGCCGGTTTGGTGAGCGTGCGGTTGTTGATCTGCGAAGCGACGTAAGTGAGCTCGCTCACGCCGACGATGAAAGCGAGCGAGGTATCCTTGGTCAGCGAGACGAACTGATTGACCAGGCTCGGCAGCATGTTGCGCAGCGCCTGCGGCAGCACCACATGACGCATGGTTTGCAGATAATTCAGGCCGCCCGCCCGCGCCGCCTCGGTCTGCCCGTGCGGCACGCCCTCGATCCCGCCGCGGATGATTTCGGCCAGATAGGCGCTGGAGAAAAAACTTAGCGCGCAAATCATGGTGACGAAACCGGGAATGTTTTTGCCCAACCATAGCGGCACCAGAAAATAGGCCCAGAAAATCACCATCAGCAAAGGCGTGCCGCGCACCAGATAAACCAGCGCCGTCACCGGGTAACGGATGAAAGCGAAATGGCTGACGCGCCCCAGTCCCAGCAGCAAACCGCCGGGAACCGCCAGCAGCAGGGACACCCCCGCCAGCAGCAATGTCAGCGCCAAGCCGCCCAGCGGCCCGTAAGGATATTGGCCGATGAGAAAAAACAGCCAGTTGTCGCGGATGATTTCAAGCATGCGCGCGCAACACGCGGGCTTCATACGCCTGCGCGAGCAAAGTGATGACCAGCGAAACCGCCAGATAAATCGCGGTGGCGGCGGCGAACGCCTCGAAACTCTTGAAGGTGTAGCTTTCAATCTGGCGCGCCTGATAAGTCAGCTCGGCCACGCCGATCGCCATCGCCAGGCTGGAATTCTTGGTGAGATTGAGCGTCTGGTTGATCAGCGGCGGCACGCTCACGCGCCATGCCTGCGGCAGCACCACATGGCGCATGGCGGCAAGATAACCGAACCCGCTGGCGCGCGCCGCTTCCATTTGCTCGCGCGGAATCGAGCGTATGCCGCTGCGCAGGTCTTCCGCCATGAAGGCGGCGGTGTACAGCGTGAGCGCGATCGCCGCTGCGGCGAATTCGAAATCATGCCGGTACAGCCATTGATTGAAAGCTTCGGGCAGGATTTGGGTGGCGCCGAAATACCAGAAAAAAATCTGCACCAGCAGCGGCGTGTTGCGGATGAATTCCACGTAAACCAGCGCGAACCCACGCAGGATTTTGAGCGGACTCAGGCGCAGCAGCGTGATGACGAAGCCCACGCACAAGGCCAGCAGCAGGGAAACGCCGGCGAGCTTGAGCGTGGTGACGGTGCCCGCAAGCAGCCAGTCGTGATACTTGCCGGCAAGTAGGATGCCGAGGTCGAAGTGGTAATTCAAGCTCTGCGGAATTAAATTTTGTCGGTCTCGAACCTGAAAGCCCGCTGTAACGGCATTTCTGACTTGGGCCCGAACCAGATGTCGAAAATCTTCGCGCCTGCGCCCGATTTTTCCATTTCCGCCAGAATCCGGTTTACTTCATTGCGAAACGCCGCTTCGCCCTTGCGGATGCCCAGGCCATAAGGCTCGCTGCTGATATAGGGTTCGAGCAGGACATAATCCTGCGGATTCGGCGCTTTCTGCACCAAGCCCAGCAGAATGGTTTCATCGGTGGACATGGCGGCGACCTTGCCCTGAGAGAGCGCAAGGAAAGCATTGGGA
>JBOIFQ010000229.1:0-3059 GCA_050741655.1 Burkholderiales bacterium
TGCATGCTTTTTACGGCGAATCGCATATTCTGCACGGCGTCAACTTTTCGGTGCAGCCGGGCGAGCTGGTGACTTTATTGGGGCGCAACGGCGCCGGCCGCACCACCACGCTGAAATCCATACTCGGGCTGGTGGGCCGGCGCACCGGTTCGATCAAAATCAACGGCGTCGAGGCGGTGGACCTGCCCCCGCATGGTATTGCGCATCTGGGGCTGGGTTATTGCCCCGAGGAACGCGGCATTTTCGCCAGTCTCTCGTGCGAGGAAAATCTGCTGCTGCCGCCCGCGGTCGGCAACGGCGGCATGCCGCTGGCGGAGATTTATCAGATGTTTCCCAATCTGGCGGAGCGCAAGAACAGTCCCGGCATGCGGCTTTCGGGCGGCGAACAGCAGATGCTCGCCATGGCGCGCATCCTGCGCACCGGCGCCAAATTATTATTGCTGGATGAAATCACCGAAGGCCTGGCGCCGGTGATCATCCAGGCCATGGGCCATGCCATCCGCACGCTCAAGGAAAAAGGTTTTACCATCATCCTGGTGGAGCAGAATTTCCGTTTCGCGGCGCCGCTGGCGGACCGGCATTATGTAATGGAACACGGGCAGATCGTCATGACAGTGGCCAAGCAAGAGCTGCAAGCCAAAATGCAGACGCTGCACGAGTATCTGGGTGTGTAGTTATGTTAATAGTCAATAAAGGAGAAGCAAACATGAAACAAAAATTATTGTGCGCATTAATCAGTGCGGCGCTGTGCGGGCTGCCGGCGGCGCAGGCGGCCGACAAGATTTCCGACGGCGTGGTGAAAATCGGCGTGCTGACCGATCTTTCCGGACTGTATTCGGATCTTTCCGGCTCGGGCTCGGTACTGGCGGCGCAGATGGCGATTGATGATTTCAAGGCGCAGGCCAAACCGGGTTTCAATATCGAGATCATTTCTTCCGATCACCAGAACAAGGGCGACATCGCCGCCACCAAGGCGCGCGAATGGTTCGATACGGAGAAAGTGGATGTGGTGGTGGATCTGGTGACGACTTCCACCGCGCTGGCGGTGATGAAAGTGGCCAAGGAAAAAAACAAAATCACCCTGGTTTCGGGCGCGGCTTCCACCCGCATCACCAACGAGGATTGCAGCGACACCAATGTGCACTGGACTTATGACACTTATGCGCTGGCGACGGGCACCGGCAAGGCGGTAGTGAAACAGGGCGGCGATACCTGGTTTTTCCTCACCGCCGATTATGCTTTCGGCCAGTCGCTGGAAGCGGATACATCTAAAGTGGTCGCCGCCAACGGCGGCAAGGTGGTAGGTTCGGTGCGCCATCCGTTCCCCGGCACCGATTTTTCCTCGTTCCTGCTGAAAGCGCAGTCTTCCGGCGCCAAGGTGATAGGACTCGCCAACGCCGGCACCGATACCACCAACTCCATCAAGCAGGCAGTGGAATTCGGCATCACGCCCAAGCAGACGCTGGCGGGCTTGCTGATGTTCATCACCGACATACACAGCCTGGGGCTGAAAACCGCGCAGAACATGTATCTCACTTCGGGTTTTTACTGGGATACCAATGCCGACACGCGCGCCTGGGGAAACCGCTTTTTCGAAAAGCAAAAACGCATGCCGACCATGGTGCATGCGGGTGTGTATTCGGCGGTCACGCATTACCTGAAAGCGATCAAGGCGGCGGGCACGGATGACACCACGGCGGTGATGGCCAAGATGAAAGCGACTCCGGTCAACGATTTCTTCGCCAAGAACGGCAACATACGCGACGATGGCCGCATGGTACACGACATGTATCTGGTGCAGGTGAAGACGCCGGCGGAATCAAAATATCCCTGGGATTACTACAATGTAAGGCAGGTTATTCCCGGCGACCAGGCGTATCAGCCGCTGGCCGACAGCCGTTGTCCGTTGGTGAAGAAATAACCCGGGGCCGCAAGGCCGCGGGTCATCTTGAGGAGCGAAGCGACGAAGGATCTGCTGCTCAAAGCAGATTCTTCGCTGCGCTCGGAATGACAAAATCATGACCGAAATCTTCGGCATCTCGATTCAGGGGCTCATGAGCCAGCTCGTGGTCGGGCTGGTGAACGGGTCGTTCTATGCCATGCTGAGTCTGGGGCTCGCCATTATTTTCGGCCTGCTCAACATTATCAATTTCAGCCACGGTGCGCAGTACATGATGGGCGCGTTCGTGGCCTGGATTGGTTTGACTCAACTCGGCAACTGGCTGGGACTGCCGGATTTCAGCATCAATTACTGGGTCGCGCGGGTGCTGGCGCCGCTCGCCGTGGGCGCGTTCGGGATTGTGATCGAGCGCAGCATGCTGAAACGCCTGTACCAGCTCGATCATCTTTACGGTTTGCTGCTGACTTTCGGCCTGGCGCTGATTATCGAAGGCGTGTTCCGCTATTTTTACGGCATTTCCGGCCAGCCTTACGATATCCCGGAAATATTTGCCGGCGCTTTCAATCTGGGTTTCATGCTGCTGCCCAAGTATCGCGCCTGGGTGGTGCTGTCCTCGCTCTCGGTGTGCTTCGCCACCTGGTACGTGATCGAGCGCACCAAGCTCGGCGCTTATTTGCGCGCCGGAACCGAGAATCCCAAACTGCTGCAAGCGTTCGGCGTCAACGTGCCGCTGCTGATTACGCTCACTTACGGCTACGGCGTCGCGCTGGCGGCGTTCGCCGGCGTGCTGGCGGCGCCGGTGTTTTCGGTCAATCCGGTGATGGGCTCCAATCTCATCATCACGGTGTTCGCGGTGGTGGTGATCGGCGGCATGGGTTCGATTCTGGGATCGATCCTTACCGGTTTCGGGCTGGGAGTCATCGAAGGCCTGACCAAGGTGTTCTACCCGGAAGCCTCGAACACGGTGATCTTCGTGATCATGGCGATCGTGCTGATGATCCGGCCGGCGGGCCTGTTTGGAGCTCAAAAATGACGTGCAGGATGAAATGCGGGGCGCAGAAGTAGCATGCCGCGCTCGCAGCTGACCGCGCTATGGGGTATGGCCGTGTTCTTCGTGCTGGCGCCGCTGGTCGTTTATCCGGTATTCCTGATGAAGGCA
>JBOIFQ010000230.1:0-4795 GCA_050741655.1 Burkholderiales bacterium
TGAGCACCCAGTCGACCAACGAATCGGAAGGATTGAGCATGACGAACTTGGTCTTGTTTTCCGAACCGCCGCCCTTGGCCGCGAGTTTTACTTCCAGCGTATCGCCGGGAACCACTTCCATATGGATCACCGCCGGCGTATTGTCCCCGGTGTTTTTGCGCGCGCCGGCCGGATCCGAAACGATGGACGCGCGCAAGACATTATCGGAATATGAATACGCACGGCGCACACCTTCATTCACCATGTCGCTAATGCTGATTTGGGTGTCCCAGCGCACGTTCATGCCGATTTTCAGGAACATCACTACAATGCCGGTATCCTGGCAAATCGGGCGCTGCCCTTCGGCGCACATACGTGAATTGGTGAGAATCTGCGCGATAGCATCTTTCGCCGCGGCAGATTGTTCGAGCCGGTAAGCCGCGCCGAGCGCGTGTATGTAATCGAGCGGGTGGTAATAGGAAATATGCTGAAGCGCGTCAGCGATGCTCTGAATGAAATCTTCCTGACGCAGAATGGTCACGATGAGAGTCGAGTCTGATGTTTAAACGAAGGCGTTATTGTAGCAAACTGATCGCACGTTCAAAATCAATATTTTAGATTAAAAATATATTATAATATATTGATTAATATATATTATTAATATTAAAACCTAAATCAAGTGTTGGTAAAAAATTGCGCTGGTGGTAGAATTCCATTCGAACCCGCAGTATTACGTAAGTTGCGGCAGCCTGATTTTGTTTTACCGCCGAGTATTCGCTTTACAACCGCGGCTGGTTTCCAAAATTAAACAACGCCGCTTGCATATACCTTAAAACCTGAGTTGTCCTGTTCCCGCAAAAGGAGAGGTAGTCATGTCGTCTAATATCGAATCAGTGCTTCAGGAAAAACGCGCTTTTCCGCCTGCATCCGCTTTTGTCAAACAGGCGAATATTTCGGGTATGCAAGCTTTTAAAAAACTTTGCGCCGAAGCTGAAAAAGATTTCGAAGGTTTCTGGGGCCGTCTGGCAAAAGAAAATATTCTCTGGCACAAACCCTTCACAAAAACCCTGAACGAGAGCAAGCCGCCTTTTTACAAATGGTTCGAGGACGGCGAACTCAACGTTTCCTACAACTGTCTCGACCGCCATCTCAAAACCCAGCCGGATAAAGTCGCCATTATTTTCGAGGCCGACGACGGTAAGGTCACCAAAGTCACTTACAAGGATCTTTATCACCGTGTGTGCCGCCTGGCCAATGGCCTGAAATCGCTGGGCGTCAAAAAAGGCGACCGAGTGCTGATTTACATGCCCATGAGCATCGAGGGCGTGGCCGCGATGCAGGCCTGCGCGCGCATCGGCGCCACGCATTCTGTGGTGTTTGGCGGTTTTTCCGCCAAGAGTGTGCAGGAACGCGTGGTGGACGCCGGCGCCACTCTGATTATCACCGCCGACGAGCAATGCCGCGGCGCCAAGAATATCCCGCTGAAGCCGGTGATAGACGAAGCCTTCGCTCTGGGCAGCTGCGAAGGAGTGAAGAATGTGGTGGTGTATAAACGCACCGGCAATCCGATTCCGATGACCGCCGGCCGCGACGTCTGGATGCACGAACTCACCGCCAAACAAGCCGACACTTGCGAACCTACCTGGGTCGGCGCCGAGCATCCCTTGTTTATTCTCTATACCTCCGGCTCCACCGGCAAACCCAAAGGCGTGCAGCACTCCACCGGCGGTTATTTGCTGTGGGCCATGCTCACCATGAAATGGGTGTTCGACAACAAGCCTTCCGATGTCTTCTGGTGCACCGCCGACATCGGCTGGGTCACCGGGCACACTTACATTACTTATGGCCCGCTCGCCGTCGGCGCGACTGAGGTCGTGTTCGAAGGCGTGCCGACCTATCCCGATGCCGGACGCTTCTGGAAAATGATCCAGGACCACAAGGTCAATGTGTTTTACACCGCGCCGACCGCCATCCGCTCCTTGATCAAAGCCGGCGGCGATCTGCCGAAAAAATACAATCTGTCGAGCCTGCGCATTCTTGGCACCGTGGGTGAACCCATTAACCCCGAAGCCTGGATCTGGTACTACGAAACCGTGGGCGGCTCGCGCTGCCCCATCGTGGACACCTGGTGGCAAACGGAGACCGGAGGTCACATGATCACGCCCTTGCCGGGCGTGCATGCGTTGAAGCCTGGTTCCTGCCAGGCGCCATTGCCCGGCATCATCGCGGAGATCGTGGACGAGACCGGGCAGACGGTAGACAAAGGCAAGGGCGGCATCCTCGTCATCAAGCGCCCCTGGCCTGCAATGATCCGCACCATCTGGGGCGATCCGGAACGCTTCAAGAAAAGCTATTACCCGGAGGACTTCAAGGGCAAGTATTATCTCGCCGGCGATGGCGCGACCTGGGACGAAAATGGCAACATCACCATCATGGGGCGCATTGACGACGTGCTCAACGTGTCTGGCCATCGCTTGGGAACAATGGAGATCGAGTCGGCACTGGTGGCTAATTCGAAGCTGGTCGCGGAAGCTGCGGTGGTGGGCCGCCCCGATGATCTTACCGGCGAAGCCGTGGTCGCCTTCGTGGTGCTGAAAGGCGCGCGTCCCAGCGGCGATGAGGCCAAGAAAATCGCGAAAGAATTACGCGATTGGGTGGGCAAGGAAATCGGTCCGATTGCGAAACCGAAAGACATACGCTTTGGCGACAATCTGCCCAAGACCCGTTCCGGAAAAATCATGCGGCGCCTGCTGCGCTCCATCGCCAAGGGCGAGGAAATTACCCAGGACGTCTCGACCCTGGAAAATCCGGCAATACTGAAGCAACTGCAGGATAACCTGTAGCCGGGCGCAATACCGAACAAGGGCGCGTGATTGCGCCCTTTTTCGTTTTTAGAGCCTCGCCACTATAATGCTTGTATTGTTTTTATTTGCGAGCATGCCATGACCTCTTCGTTGATTAAGGGACAACGCTTGGTGGCGCTGTTCCTTTTGGGTTGCCTGCTGTTCAACTACCCCCTGCTTTATCTCTTTAACAGCAGCGGCCGGATCTTCGGCATTCCTCTGCTCTACGCCTATATCTTTGCCGCTTGGGCGCTGCTGATCGGCTTGACGGCCTGGGTGCTGGAGCGGGCGGGGCGCAAAGGCTCCAAGGACTGAGGGCAAAATGCTGCAAGGCTGGGTTGTCATCGCCACTTCGTTCGCCTATCTTGGCATTCTTTTCGCCATTGCTTATTACGCTGACAAGCGCGCGGATGCCGGGCGCAGCATCATCGCCAATCCCTATGTGTATTCCCTGTCGCTGGGTGTTTATGCCACCGCCTGGACTTTCTACGGCAGCGTGGGCCGGGCGGCAAGCAATGGCGTGGGTTTTTTGCCGATTTATCTTGGCCCTACTCTGATGATCGCCTTATGGTGGCTGGTGTTGCGCAAAATCATACGCATCAGCAAGGTCAACCGCATTACATCGCTGGCCGATTTTATCGCTTCGCGCTATGGCAAAAGCGCGTTGCTGGCGGGGCTGGCTTCGGTCATAGCGGTAGTGGGCATCGTCCCCTACATCTCATTGCAACTGAAAGCGGTATCCACCAGTTTCACCATCCTTTTGCAGTACCCGCAAATCATCATGCCGGCCAATCTGGGGGCGGTGCCGGTCTTGGGTGATACCGCACTTTATGTGGCTTTACTGCTGGCAGCGTTCAGCATTCTGTTTGGCACTCGGCATCTGGATGCGGCGGAACGCCATGAAGGCATGGTGGCGGCGATTGCCTTTGAATCGCTGGTAAAGCTTCTGGCTTTTCTGGCGGTAGGATTTTTCGTCACCTTCGGTATTTATAGCGGCTTCGCGGATATTTTCGCACGCGCCGCCTCCAATCCAAAACTGCAACCCCTGCTTACCCCACTGGATGGTGTTGCCGGAAGTTACGGCAGCTGGGTTTGGCTGACGATACTGTCAATGTTCGCGATCATGTTTCTGCCACGGCAATTCCAGGTATCTGTCGTGGAAAACGTAGATGAGAATCACCTGAACAAGGCAATCTGGCTGTTTCCCCTTTACATGCTGGCCATCAATATTTTCGTGCTGCCCATGGCTTTCGGGGGTTTGATGCATTTTCCGCAAGGCATCGTGGATGCCGATACTTTCGTGCTCACGCTACCGATGGCGGAACGGCAGCAAGGGCTGGCGCTGCTGGTATTCATCGGCGGCCTGTCTGCCGCTACCGGTATGGTGATTGTTGAAACCATTGCGCTTAGCACCATGTTGTGCAACGACTTAGTGATGCCGGTGCTGCTGCGATTGAAAATGCTGCGCCTGAGAGAGCGCAGAGATTTGAGCAGCCTGCTGCTTGGCATCCGGCGCGGGGCCATCGTGCTGGTGCTGCTGCTGGGTTACGCTTATTTCCGCTTGGCCGGGGAAGCCTATGCGCTGGTTTCCATCGGATTGATTTCCTTTGCCGCAGTAGCGCAGTTCGCGCCGGTAATCCTGGGAGGAATTTTCTGGAAAGGCGGAACGCGCAAGGGGGCGCTGGCCGGATTAAGCATTGGTTTCCTGCTATGGGCTTATACCCTGCTGCTCCCCGCATTCGTCAAATCCGGTTGGCTGCCTATCGGTTTTCTTGAGCAGGGTCCTTTCGGTATTGCGCTCCTGAAACCGCAGCAATTATTTGGCCTGACCGGTCTTGACGATATCACTCATGCCATGATTTGGAGCATGTTGAGCAATATCGGCGTCTATGTGGGCGTGTCACTCAATAGCCGCCGCAGCGCGATCGAGCAAGCTCAAGCCACGCTGTTCGTGGATGTGTTCAAACAAACCG
>JBOIFQ010000231.1:0-2054 GCA_050741655.1 Burkholderiales bacterium
GCAGTATATCGTCAAGGAGTTCACGCGCTGAAGTAGCCGGACAACAGCGCATGTTAAAATATAGCACGCATTTTTTTGCGCGCCCAAAACATCTTGAGCAAATCCTCGGTAACCCGAATCGTCATCGCCTCGCGTGAGAGCGCGCTGGCGCTGTGGCAGGCGCGCTGGGTGCAAGAGCGGCTTAACGCGCTTCATCCTCAATGCCAAAGCAGCATCATGGGCATGACCACGCAAGGCGATCAGCTGCTGGAAATCCCGCTTAACAAAATCGGCGGCAAGGGTTTGTTCGTGAAAGAACTGGAGCAGGCGTTGCAGGAAAGACGCGCCGACATCGCGGTGCATTCGATGAAAGACGTGCCGATGCAGCTGCCGCGCAGTTTCGCGCTCGCCGCCATCATGGAACGCGAAGATGCGCGCGACGCATTGGTTTCGAACCATTACACCGCACTCGCGCAATTACCGGCAGGCAGCGTGGTGGGTACTTCCAGCCTGCGCCGCGAGAGTCAGTTGCGCGCGCACTTTCCCCGGCTCGAAGTGCAGGCGCTGCGCGGCAATATCGGCACGCGTCTGAAAAAGCTCGATGACGGGCGTTATGCCGCCATCATTCTGGCGGCGGCGGGATTAAAGCGTTTGGGATTGGAAAGCCGCATCACCGGCTATCTCGAACCCGAACAAAGCCTGCCGGCGCCGGGACAAGGCGCGATCGGAGTCGAATGTCTGAAATCGCGTGAGGATTTGCTGCAGCTCCTGCAGCCTTTGAATCATCGCGCCACCGCGCTGTGCGTCACGGCGGAGCGCGCGCTGAGCCGCGCGCTCTCGGGCAGTTGCCAGCTGCCGCTAGGCGCTTATGCCGAAATGCGCCGGGATGAAATCCGGCTGCGCGCCTTTGTCGCGACACCGGATGGGCGGCGCCTGGTGAGCGCGGAAAAATACGGCCGCGAACCGCAAGCGCTGGGCGAAGAGCTGGCGCGCGAATTGAGGGCGCAGGGCGCGGATCAAATTCTGGCGACGCTGGAAAACCCATGAACGCCGCGCGTTTGCAGACGGCGCCGCTGGCGGGATGCAATGTCGTGATCACGCGTCCGGCCGCGCAGGCGCATCGGCTTGCGGATTTAATCCGCGCCGCCGGCGGTTGCGCTGTCTTGTTTCCCACGCTGGAAATAAAAGATGCAGACGATGGCAAGCCGTTGCAACAGGCTGTCGCGCGGCTGGATGAATTTGATGTGGCGATTTTCGCGAGCGCCAACGCGGTCAATAAAGCGCTGAGCGCGATCAGAGCGCGGCGCGCGTTGCCGCCGCGCTTGAAATTCGCGGTGATAGGTCCTGGCAGCCGGCGCGAATTGCAGCAGTTTGGAATCCAGGAAGTAATTTGCGCTACAGCGGGCTTTGACAGCGAAGCGCTGCTAGAACTGTTGCCCGAGGTGCGCGGGAAACGCATCGTGATTTTCCGCGGGCAAGGCGGGCGTGCACTGCTGGCGCAGACGCTCAATGGTCGCGGCGCCCTGGTCGAGGTTGTAGAATGTTACCGGCGAGTCAAGCCGCAGGCGGACATGGCGCCGTTATTGCAGCTGGCGCAAGACAATGCCTTGCATGCTGTTACCGCGACCAGCAGCGAAGGTTTGCGCAACCTGTCAGAGATGGGCGGAGCGGAATTGCAAAAAATATTGATAAAATCAAAATTTTACGTTACCCATGCGCGGATCGCGGCCACCGCGCGCGAATGCGGATATGAAAATGTCATACTCACCGCTGCCGGCGATGAGGGCTTGCTGCAAGGCTTGATTGCAGGATGGAATGCAAAACGCAAACATCATGAATGAAAATCCACAACCGGAAACGCAGCCGCCGACCACGCCGCAGAGCAAAGCCAGGACGCTGAATCTTGCGCTTATGGTCGCGTTGCTGGTCGCGGCGCTGCTGGCTTGGCAGTGGTATGACACCCGCGGCCAGATCGCGAGCTTGCAACAGGAACTCGGGAAACGTCTGGCGAATGCCGACGGCGCCCTGCGCGACAACCGCGCCATCGTCAAGGATACGCAGGAAGCGCTGCGCGA
>JBOIFQ010000232.1:0-2360 GCA_050741655.1 Burkholderiales bacterium
ACCAATGCCTGATCCGCTCCACCGGAACATCGGGCACGGCGCAGCGCATACTCGAAGCGGCGGTGAAATGATAGTGGCATGTTTAAAAAAACTGTTTTTGGCCGGCATGGTAACTATTTTTTCAGTAACCGCTGCCAAAGCCGCGGTGATCAACAGCGTGCAGGCCGGCACGGTGCTCATGACCGTGGCGGTCCAGGCCGTGGCCATCACCGCGGTCAACACCGCGCGCTCGTTTGTCATCTGCGAATTCTCGACCGGGGGCAATGGCTCGAACGCCGCCGAACGCGTCACTTGCGAGCTTAATGCCCCCGCCACACTGACAATTACCGCGGGTGCGGTGGATGCCACGGAAACCGTGCGCTGGTATGTGGTGGAATTCCTGAGCGGGGTGACGGTGCAGCGCGGGCTCACCGCTTTTGCCGCGGGCACCGCCACCGTCGCGGTTCCCATCGCGGCGGTCAATCTGGGCTCGGCTTTTCCGGTGACCAGCGAAAGAACCGCTTCGGCGTCTCAAACCATAGACGAGCAATTCACTTTTACCGCGCAGCTCACCACCACTACCAATCTGCAGCTCACGCGTAACGCCACCGGCACTGTGGCGTCGGTGGCGTGGCAGGTGATCCAGATCGAATCCTCGGCGGTGCAAAGCGGCACCGCCAGCATCGGCATTGCAGCAACAACCGCGACCGCAGTCCTTAATCCGGCGGTGGATTTGGGGAGAACTTTTCTGGTGTTCAGCCGCAGGGCCGGCACCGCCACTGCTGGAGACGAAAGGCGCTATCAAACCACGGGCGAAATCACCAATGGCACGACCCTGACCTTCACCCGCGCTTTCCAGAACGGCGCCGCCAACACGCAAGTAGACATCGTGTGGTACGCGGTGCGCATGACCGACGGCACCACGGTGCAACGCGGCCTGCAGGGACCGTCGGGAACGGGCGCGGGCAGCACGCCACAGAATGCGGTGCTGGCCCCGGCCATCGTGCTTAACCGCAGCGTGCCGATTGTTTCGGTGCGCGGCGATGCGGCCAGCGGCACGCCCAACGCGGACCTCGACGACACTTCATGGACAGCGGCATTCACCACCACCACCAATCTTCAGTTCGCGCGCAACACCGGAGCTTCTCTCACATCCAATGCCACCATTGCCTGGTTCGTGGTGCAATGGGCCAATGTGGTGAACCTCATAGACCGGGTGGAGATATTCCCGTGAGCGCGCCGCATTCAGGTTATACGCGCATCGAATTGGTGGTGGTTCTCATCATTTTGGCGATTCTGGCGGCGTCCATCGTGCCGCGGCTCGCCAATCAGCCGCTCACTCTCGCAGCCAGCGCCGAGCAATTCGCCGGCGACATCCGTTATGTGCAATCGCTCGCCATGACGCAGGGCCAGCGCTACCGCATCATCGTCAACGCCGGTTCGTATTCTTTCGCCGACAATACCGGCGCCGCGGTGGCCAACCCCACCACCGGTACCACCGCGGCGATACCCTTGGCCGGCATCACCATCACCAGCGCGCCGGCGCTGCCGGCCTCGCCCAACAATTTCATCGCATTCGACGACAAAGGCATCCCGTATGATTCAACCGCGACGGCGCTCGCCGCGGACGAAGTGTTCACCTTGACCGCGACTGGCGGCGTAGTGACCGGACGCGTCACGATCTCACGCCAAACCGGCCGGGTGACAGTGAGCGTGCCATGAAGAAGAACCGGCGCAGGCCACGGCAGATTCCAATCTAATTTACGAAATTCAAGCTCTAGCCAGCGCTGCTGGAATTCAGCGCGAAACCAGGCTCATGACCATCCATTTGCCGTCATCCGTTGTGGATAGGCAGGAAGGGTATTGATTTTTCTTATGCGGAAAAACCACAAAACCATTTGACAACAATGTTTTGTCGAGTAAACTTTCTAATTGGCATTAACTAAATAATATTATAATGTCGGGGGAAATGAGCTTATTCAAAAAGTCTGCACAACAAACGGGTGTGCTCGCCTTGAGCTTTAACGGGCAAGGCGTGCGTTTCGCGCATGTATGGCGCCCCGCCGCCGGCCGCCCCGCAGTGCTGCGCTGTGAATCGTATCGCCTGCAGGCGGATAATCCCGCGGCGCTGGAAAAACTCCGCAAAGACGCGCGCCTCGATCAGTATCAATGCGCTACGCTGCTCGATGCCAGCGAATATCAAATGCTGCAAGTCGAGGCGCCCGCCGTGCCCAAGCCCGAACTCAAGGCGGCGATACGCTGGCGCATCAAGGATCTGCTCAATTACCCGATAGACGACGCGATGGTGGATGTATTCGATATTCCGCCCTCCAGGGACGCGCCGGCGCGCAGCCACGCCATGTACGCTGTCGTCTCCAGGA
>JBOIFQ010000233.1:0-7476 GCA_050741655.1 Burkholderiales bacterium
TTTATCGACAATGCAGTTCTCGATGTCTTCCGAGCGCGGGCGGAGAACGCAGGCACAGGCTATCAGACCATGATGAATGACGCTCTTCGGCAATATCTTTCCGAAACAGGTCAGCCTGTCACGGAAACAAGGCTACGCGAGATACTGCGGGAGGAGTTTACCGCTTCTCCTGCGCGGGTCACTCGGCGGGCGTAATTCGCACTAATTTCGAAAAGAGCTTCATCCACGTCGCAGTGATTAACTATGAGCAGATTACAGTTGTTGTCCGATTACAAATGGACGTGCGATTCCTTAAAGGTTTATAATTTGCAGCGGAGGTAGCGATGAAATACCGAATCGCATTGCACAAATCTAAGGAAGGCTACAGCGTTTCCGTTCCAGGGCTACCTGGTTGCTGGTCGCAGGGCACCACCGAAAAAGAAGCGATAGAAAATATCCGCGACGCCATTCGCGAATACCTATCGGTAAAACCATTTCTCAAACTTCTCTGATTGGCTAGCGCAGCCATCTGATGCGCCAGAACACCGCAAGCAGGCCGGCCACGATGGAGAACATGAATCCAATGAGTAAATAAAAACCGCCGTTCAATCCCAACAGCGGCATGTTTTTGAAGTTCATGCCGAAGATGCCGGTGAGCAGGGTGAGCGGCATGAAGATGGTGGTGATGACGGTGAGCAGGCGAATCTGCAGGTTGATGCGGTTGCTAAGACTGGTGACGTAGATATCCATCAATCCCGCCAGCAAATCGCGGATCGCGTCCAGCGATTCGACCACATATACCGAGTGGTCGTAAACGTCGCGCAGGTAAGGCAGCGTCTCGCGCGCGAACAGGGTGCTTTCGCCGCGCGCCAGCAGCGCCAGTACTTCGCGCGTGGGCCACACTGCGCGGCGCAGATAGGAAGTTTTGCGGCGGATGCCGTGCAATTCCCGCAGCAATTTCTGTGTCGGGCGCGTAACCACTTGGCTTTCCATTCCTTCCGCTTGTTCCGCCAGCGCCTCGAGGCTGATGAAATAGCGGTCGACCACGGAGTCAAGCAGCGCATAAGCCAGATAATCGGCGCCTTTGTTGCGGATTTGCCCCTTGGAATTTTTCAGCCGCTCGCGCAGCGTGGCGAAAGTGCCGGTGGATTTTTCCTGGAAAGTGAGCACGAATCCCTGGCCGAGTACGAGGCTCGCTTGCACCGTGTTGATGGCACGCGTCTGCGTGTCGTATTCGAAAATCCTGGTGACGATGAAAACATACGAACCATAGTCCTCGACTTTCGGCCGTTGCTCGGTGTTGAGAATATCTTCCAGCACCAGTGGATGCAGATTGAAGCGTTTGCCGATCTCCTCGAACAGCGCGGGGTCATTGAGACCGTGGACATTGAGCCATAGTGCCTTGTCAAAAACCGCGGGAATTTGCGCAACGGTGGTGAACTGTTCCTCGCGGTAATGCTCCGCATCGTATTCGATCAGCGTCATCACCGGGTGTCCATCGCGCTCTCCGCCCACATACACCAGCGAACCCGGCGGCATGCCGGTTTTATCGGATCTTTTGCGAAGGAGTGTAATGGCGGGTTCCGCAGTAGTTTTTAGCGTTTTCTGCCGCCGAGAATGGAGCCCAGCACTCCGCGCAGCACTTGCCGCCCCAGCTCGCTGCCGATGGCGCGCGCCGCGCTTTTCACCGCCGCCTGCACCACGGTCTGGCCTTTGCCCGAGCCGCCGCCCAGCATGCCGCCGAGAGTGCCCATGATGCCGCCGCCCGTTTCCCCCGCGGGAGCGACGCTTCTGCGGTCTTTCAATTTTTCGTAAGCCGATTCGCGGTCCACCACTTGTTCGTAATGACCGTACACCGCCGAACCGCGGATGATTTCTTTTTGTTTGTCATCTCCCGCCGGGCCGATTTTGCTTTGCGGCGGAATGATGAAAGCGCGCTCGACGACGGCGGGCCGGCCTTTTTCATCCAGGAACGACACCAGCGCTTCGCCCACGCCCAATTCGGTAATCACTTTTTCGACATCAAGTTTGGGATTGGCGCGCATGGTGGTGGCGGCGGATTTCACTGCTTTCTCGTCGCGCGGAGTGAAAGCGCGCAGCGCGTGCTGCACGCGATTGCCGAGTTGCCCGAGCACGGTGTCTGGCACGTCGAGCGGATTTTGCGTGACGAAATACACGCCCACGCCCTTGGAGCGGATGAGGCGCACCATCTGCTCGATTTTTTCCAGCAGCACCGGCGGCGCGTCGGTGAAAAGCAAATGCGCTTCGTCGAAGAAAAATACCAGCTTGGGTTTTTCCGGGTCGCCGACTTCGGGCAGATGCTCGAACAGTTCGGACAGCAGCCACAACAGGAAAGTCGCGTAGATTTTCGGCGCTTTCATCAATTTGGAAGCGGCGAGAATGTTGACCGTGCCGCGGCCGCCCGCGGTCTGCATCAGATCATCCAGGTTGAGCGCCGGCTCGCCGAAGAATTTTTCCGCGCCCTGCGATTCCAGTTCCAGCAGGCCGCGCTGGATGGCGCCGATGCTGGCGCTGGACACATTGCCGTACTGAGTGGTGAATTGTGCGCTGTTGTCGCCCACGTATTGAATCATGGCGCGCAAATCCTTGAGGTCGAGCAGCAAAAGCCCGTTGTCATCGGCGATCTTGAAGGTGAGCGTCAGCACGCCCTGCTGGGTATCGTTGAGATTGAGCATGCGCGAAAGCAGCAGCGGTCCCATTTCGGAAACCGTGGCGCGCACCGGATGGCCTTGTTCGCCGAATACATCCCAGAACGTCACCGGGCAGCCGGCGAAGGAGAAATCCTTGAGCCCGAGCTTGTCCAGCCGCTCCTTGATCTTGGGATTGGCGTCACCAGGCAGGCACAAGCCGGTGAGGTCGCCCTTGACATCGGCCATGAATACCGGCACGCCGATTTGGCTGAAACTTTCCGCCATTTTTTGCAGGGTAACGGTCTTGCCGGTGCCGGTGGCGCCGGTGATTAGGCCGTGGCGGTTGGCCAGGCCGGGCAGCAGGAAAAGCTCCTGCTCGCCTTTGGCGATTAACAGAGGCTGCACCATAGGGACTCCGTTTTTAAAAGCTTGCCTGCAATGTTACCATTACGCGGTTAATAAACAGAATCTCACCGGGCGCAACATGGCGGGCCACAGCAAGTGGGCAAACATCAAGCATAAAAAAGCCGCGGCCGACGCCAAGCGTGGCAAGATTTTCACCCGTGTGATCAAGGAAATCACGGTGGCCGCGCGCTTGGGCGGGGGCGACCCCACGATGAATCCGCGCCTGCGGCTGGCGATAGACAAAGCCAACGAGAACAACATGCCGAAGGACAACGTCGAGCGCGCCATCAAGCGCGGCACCGGCGACCTGGAAGGCGTGCATTACGAGGAAGTGCGCTACGAAGGCTACGGCGTGAGCGGTGCGGCGGTGATGGTGGATTGCATGACCGACAACCGCGTGCGTACCGTGGCCGATGTACGCCATGCTTTCACCAAGCATGGCGGCAATCTGGGCACCGACGGTTCGGTGGCATTCCTGTTCCAGCATTGCGGGCAACTCCTGTTCGCGCCCGGCACCAATGAAGATAAACTCATGGAAGCGGCGCTCGACGCCGGCGCGGAAGACGTGGTGAGCCATAGCGACGGCAGCATCGAAGTGTTGAGCAGCGCGCATGATTTTGTGGTGGTGAAAGAAAAACTGGCAAAAGCCGGCTTCAAGTCCGAGTTCGCCGAAGTCACCATGAAGCCGCGCACCGAACAAGTACTGGCCGGCGACGAAGCGGCACGCATGCAGAGACTGCTCGATGCGCTGGAAAACCTGGACGATGTGCAACAGGTTTATACCAATGCAGCACTCGGTGAGGAGTAAGGAGTGAGGAGTGAGGAGTAAATTCAAAGCCGGGGGCGTCAATCCAATGATTGAAACCCTCTTACCCCTTACCCCTCACCCCTCACCGATTGTGCGCATTCTGGGCATAGATCCAGGATTGCGCATCACCGGATTCGGCGTCCTCGACAAATCCGGCGACCAGCTGAGTTATGTCGCCAGCGGCTGCATCAAAATCCCGGCCGGTGAATTGCCGCTGCGCCTCAAGTGCATACTCGACGGAATGAAAGAAGTCATCGCCCAGTACCAGCCGCAGCAGGTGGCGGTGGAAAAAGTTTTTGTCAACATTAATCCGCAATCCACGCTGCGCCTGGGCGAAGCGCGCGGCGCGGCGATCTGCGCCGCGGTGAGCGGCAATCTACCGGTGGCGGAATATACCGCATTGCAGGTGAAACAGGCGGTGGCGGGCCAAGGCCACGCCAAAAAAGAACAGGTGCAGGAAATGGTGAAAAGGCTGTTGAAACTTCCCGGCCATCCCAGTCCGGATGCCGCCGATGCGCTGGCCTGCGCCATCTGCCACGCGCATGCTGGTTTGGGTAAACTCGACACGACCGGCTACCGAATAAAAAGAGGGAGATTCGTTTGATCGGGCGCATTAGCGGGAAATTATTGGAAAAACATCCGCCGCAAGTGCTGCTGGATGTGGCGGGCGTGGGCTATGAAATCAACGTGCCGATGAGCACGTTTTATAACCTGCCCGCGATCGGCCAAACGGTGACGCTGCACACGCATCTCATCGTGCGCGAGGATGCGCATCTCCTGTTCGGTTTTGCCACCGAAGGCGAGCGCGCGGCGTTCCGTCAATTGCTCAAAATCAGCGGCGTGGGCGCGCGCATCGCGCTATCCGTGCTCTCCGGTTTGAGTGTCGCCGATCTCGCGCAGGCGGTGGCGAGCCAGGATAGCGGGCGCCTCACCAAAATTCCCGGCATCGGCAAGAAAACCGCGGAACGGCTGTTGCTGGAATTGCGCGGCAGGCTGGAAACCGGCGTTGCGGGAAGCGCAAGCGCGGCGCCGTCATCCGGCCAGGACGTGCTCAATGCGCTATTGTCTTTGGGCTATAATGAGCGCGAAGCAAACTGGGCAATCAAGCAGTTGCCCGATGGTCCGCCGGTTGCCGAAAGCATACGCCAGGCTTTGAAGCTTCTTTCAAAAACGTAAGGGGTAAGCGGTAAGGAGTAAGGCGTAAAAATCAAATGCACCTACAGATATTTTCACCCCTCACCCCTCACTCCTTACCCCTCGCCGAATGATAGAGACCGATCGCCTGATTGCCGCCGCGCCGCTGTCGCCCCAGGAAGAAGCGCTGGAACGGGCGCTGCGCCCCAAATCCCTGGCCGAATACATCGGCCAGGAAAAAATTCGCGCACAGCTGCAAATCTTCATCGAAGCGGCGCGCAGACGCAAGGAATCCCTCGATCACATTCTTTTATTCGGGCCGCCGGGTTTGGGCAAAACCACGCTGGCGCACATCATCGCGCGTGAAATGGGCGTGAACCTGCGCCACACTTCCGGCCCGGTGCTGGAGCGCGCGGGCGATCTCGCGGCGCTGCTCACCAATCTCGAGCCGAACGACGTGCTGTTCATAGATGAAATCCATCGCCTGTCTCCGGTGGTGGAAGAAATTCTTTATCCGGCGCTCGAGGATTATCAAATAGACATCATGATCGGCGAAGGACCGGCGGCGCGCTCGGTGAAGCTGGATCTGCCGCCTTTCACCTTGATCGGCGCCACCACCCGCGCCGGCATGCTTACCAATCCGCTGCGCGACCGCTTCGGCATCGTCTCGCGGCTGGAATTTTATTCGCCGCCGGAACTCACGCAAATCGTGACGCGCTCGGCCCGGCTGCTGGAAGTGGAAACCGAACATGAAGGCGCGCTGGAAATCGCCGGCCGCTCGCGCGGCACGCCGCGCATCGCCAACCGCCTGCTGCGGCGCGTGCGCGATTACGCCGAAGTCAAAGCCAAAGGCAAAATCACCCGCGAAGTCGCCGACGCCGGATTGAAAATGCTGGATGTGGATGTCATCGGCCTGGATGTGATGGACCGCAAGCTCCTGCTCACGGTGATGGAAAAATTCAGCGGCGGCCCGGTGGGCCTGGATAATCTCGCCGCCGCCATCGGCGAAGAGCGCGACACCATCGAGGACGTGCTGGAGCCGTATCTCATCCAGCAGGGTTATCTGCAGCGCACTCCGCGCGGGCGCATGGCCACCGCCGGCGCTTACCGCCATTTCGGGCTGACGCTGCCCAAAAATCATGCGACCGGCGAGCTGTGGGAAGGCTGAGTAAAACTTTCACCTGGCCGGTGCGGGTGTATTACGAAGACACCGATACCGGCGGTGTGGTCTCGAACAGGATGAATTGCGGCTCCGGCACGGCATTATTTTCGTGGTGCGTCATGTGGCGGTGGATTTTTTCAGGCCCGCGGTTTTCAACGATGAGCTGGAGATAACCGTTGAAGCGGTGGAAAAAGGCCGCGGCACCATCGGTTTTGCACACAGCGTATGCCGCGGCGAAGATCTGCTGACCGGCGCGCGCGTCAAGTTGGCGCGCATCAACGCAAACTCCTTCAAGCCGGTTAAAATGCCGGATGTGATGATCACAACCCTGGGAAAAGAATCGTGAATGTAAGCCAAGATCTGTCCTTGATAGGCATGGTGACCCATGCCAGCGTGCTGGTGCAGCTGGTGATGCTGTTGCTGTTGATCGTATCGTTGATGTCATGGTGGTACATCTTCCGCAAAATGTTCGTCATCAAGCGCGCCACGCGCCAATCCGCCGAATTTGAAAAAGATTTCTGGAAAGGCAGCGATTTGAATTCTTTGTTCCAGAGCGCCGCCCGCTCGCGCCACAGCGCCGGCAGCCTGGAAAAAATCTTCGAAGCGGGGTTTCGCGAATTCGCCAAGCTCAGGCGCCAGCCGGGAATGGATTTGAGCGTGGTGATGGACGGCACGCGCCGCGCCATGCGCGCGACCTATCAGCGCGAGATGGATCAGCTCGAGGCGCATTTATCGTTTCTCGCCACCGCCGGCTCGGTCAGCCCTTATGTCGGTCTGTTCGGCACGGTGTGGGGAATCATGAATGCGTTCCGCGGTCTGTCGAATGTGGGGCAAGCCACGCTGGCGCACGTGGCGCCGGGAATCGCGGAAGCGCTGGTAGCCACCGCCATGGGCTTGTTCGCGGCGATACCGGCGGTGGTGGCGTACAACCGCTACGCGCGCGAAATTGACCGGTTGGCCATCCGTTTCGAGAGTTTCATGGAAGAATTCTCCAACATCCTGCAACGGCAGGCTCCCGCGTCATGATCGAACGCCGCAATCCGCGCCGCTTGATGAACCAGATCAACGTCGTGCCCTACATAGACGTGATGCTGGTGCTGCTGGTGATTTTCATGATCACCGCGCCGCTCTTCAATCCGGGGCAGATCGAGCTGCCGCAAATCGCCAAATCGCTGACGCCGCCGGTGGCGCCGCTGGAAGTCGGCATCAAAGCCAACAAGACCTTGATGCTGCGCGACCGTTCAATCAATCAGTCGGAACATGTGGTGTCGCAGGATGAACTGGTGAAAGCGATCAAGGAAAAGCAAAGCAGGAATCCCGAGCAACCGGTGGTGATC